>NZ_DBPF01000024.1:0-13468 GCF_002299355.1 Catenibacterium sp. UBA627 | reverse complement strand
GACACATTTGTGTCTGTTTTTTTATTTCATTGCGTAAAAAAGAACCATAGTCCTATATAAAGGATTATAGTTCTTTACTTTTAGTATCCTGCACCAGTGTCTGTATTCTTCATGATTTTAACTAGGCGGCTTGTACCAAGTCTGTCAGCACCAAGTTCGATGAACTTTTCAGCATCATCAAATGAACTAATACCACCTGCTGCTTTTACTTTAACTCCTTCACCTACATGATCATGCATTAACTTTACATCCTCAAATGTAGCACCTGCAGTTGAGAACCCTGTTGATGTCTTAATGTATTCTGCACCTGCATTTGTGACTAATTCACACATCTTGATCTTTTCTTCTTCTGTAAGAAGACATGTTTCAATAATAACCTTTAAGATTTTACCATTACATGCTTCATGAATCTGACGGATTTCATCTTCTACTTCTTCATATCTCTTAGCTTTTAAGAATCCGATATTAATAACCATATCAATTTCAGATGCACCATTTGCGATAGCATCCTTTGTTTCAAATACTTTTACTGCAGTTGTACTGTATCCATTTGGGAATCCAATAACTGTACAGATAGGAAGTTTACCATCCACATATTCTGCTGCCTGTTTAACATAAGCAGCTGGAATACATGCAGATGCTGTACCATATTTGATTCCATCGTCAAGGATCACCTTAATGTCTTCCCAAGTGGCACTCTGAGCCAATAATGTGTGGTCTACTTTTTTTAAAATTTCATTTGTGTTCATTTTTTATACCTCTCTTATATTCTATTATAACAGTTTATCTAGAATAGAATAGCCAATTCTATCTTTTGGCATCTTAATTCCAAAATTTTCTGTAATTGTTGCACCAATAATCGCAAATGTATCCGTTGATTCTAGTTCCTTTTTTCTTAATAAAAAGAATAAGTTAAGCTCAAATTATAGTTTTCTTTGTTTCTATATTCCTATAATGCTATAATGGGTGAAATGTTAACAAGGAGGTTAATATAATATGTTAGATGCATTTGCGAATAACTGGACAATACTGGTTATTTCCTTCTTTATTTATAGTTTCTGTGGATGGATCTGGGAATCACTCATCTGCCCTATCGCCACAGGTCATAAGATACATAACAGTGGTTTCTTAACTGGACCTTGCATTCCTATTTATGGATCAGGTGCGATTATTGTATGTGCTTTATTTCCTATCTCTAAAGATTGGTCTCTTATCTTTATAGAAGGAGCTATTGTCGCATGCTTTATTGAATATCTCACATCTTATTTCATGGAAAAGATGTTCCATGCAAGATGGTGGGACTATTCTCAAATGAGATTCAACTTAAATGGTCGTATCTGTTTAGAAGGTTTCTTTATTTTTGGTTTCTTTTCTGTCACTGCAGTGAAGAATGTACAGCCACATCTGACTCATATGCTTATTCAATATGATTATATTCCAATGGTTATTGCTTCTACTGTGTGTATCACACTATTCACAAGCGACTTAATTACTACATTTCTTGAAGCCACTCATCTTGCGAAAAAACTTGAGACAGTCTCTCAGGATCTTAAGAAGTTTGCAGATGAACTAGAACTAGATATTCATAATGAAATTACAACAGATGATATCTTTAAGATTGCACGTCAATTAAAGGATAGTCACCGTGAACATCTTATTAAGAAATATTCACATCGTCGTTTAGTCAAGGCATTCCCTGATATCTTAAACAAATACCACACAAAAACTCAGAAATAATGCATCTGAGTTTTTTTTTTGTGTGAAAACGTTTATAATAAACAAGAGGAGGTATGACCATGGAAAAGAATGCATTATTTAAACTCAGTTATGGTTTGTATGTATTAGGTGTAAATGATGGTAATAAGCCTAATGGCTGTATTATTAATACAGCTGTTCAGCTCACAAGTAATCCTTATCGTATTGCAGTGACTTTGAATAAGGCGAATTACACTCATGATGTATTGATGAAGTCAAAGAATATGACTTTATCTGTGCTTGATATCACATGCCCTTTTGATATCTTTAAACGATTTGGTTTCCAAAGCGGCAAAGAAGTTAATAAGTTTGATGGTTTTGATATATATGATTTGAAAGACTCATTACCTTACTTAACACAATATGCAAATGCATATATGAAAGGTCATGTTATAGAAACATTGGATGAGTTAACACATACGATGTTTATTGTAGAACTTGATGATGCTGTTATCTTAAATGATCATGATTCTATGACATATGACTATTATTTCAAGAATGTAAAACCAAAACCAGAAAAGAAGAAAAAAGGATGGGTATGTAAGATTTGTGGATGGGTCTATGAAGGTGATGAATTACCTGAGGATTTAATCTGTCCTATTTGTAAACATCCGGCATCTGATTTTGAGCCACTTTAGGTAGGAGGAAAAAGAATGTTTAATGTAAGACAAATAAGTGATGATTTTTATTATGTAGGAGGCAATGATAGACGTTTAGAACTATTTGAAAATGTTTATCCTATTCCTGATGGAATAAGTTATAATTCTTACTTATTAGTAGATGATAAGACTGTCTTATTAGATACTGCAGATGCAGCGATTGCTCATCAATTCTTAGAAAATTTAGAACATGTACTAGATGGTAGAACACTTGATTACGTAGTAGTCAATCATATGGAGCCTGATCATTGTGCAACACTTTGTGATATTGTAATACGTTATCCTGATGTAAAGATTGTGGGTAATACTATTACATTCCGTATGATGAAGCAGTTCTTTGATTTTGATGTAGATCAGCAAGCTATAGTTGTCAAGGAAGGCGATACTTTAGAAACTGGACATCATGTATTAAGCTTCGTTACTACACCAATGGTACATTGGCCTGAAGTCATGATGACTTATGATTCTACAACTGGTATTTTATTTAGTGCGGATGCATTTGGTACTTTTGGTGCACTTCATGGCAATTTATTTGCAAGTGAAATGGATCTAGATGAATCATTCTGGAATGAAGCAAGACGTTATTATACAAATATTGTTGGTAAATATGGTGTACAGGTGACTAATGCCTTAAAGAAAGCATCTACTCTCGATATCTCAATGCTTTGTCCACTGCATGGTCCTATCTGGGATGAAGATATTAACCTAATGGTAGAACATACTGCATGCTGGGCATCCTATAAACCTGAAGTAAAGGGTGTTATGATTGCCTATGGTTCCATTTATGGTGGTACTGCCAATGCAGCAGAGATTCTTGCAAGTAAGTTAAGTGAAAAAGGTATTCACAACATTAAAGTGTATGATGTATCTAAGACTGATCCATCTTATATCTTATCTGAAAGTTTTAAATATTCTCATCTTGTATTCGCAAGCGCATCTTATAATGCGGGTTTATTCACACCTATGCAGAACTTATTGGTAGAAATCAAGGAACATCTTTTACAGAATCGTACATGTGTTTTAATTGAAAATGGTACATGGGCACCAAGTGCTAAAATGACTATGAAAGCTATTCTTGAATCATTATCTTGGAATTATATTGGTGAAGAGCTCACTATTAAATCACGTATGAAAAATGCAGATTATGAAAAAATTGAAGCTCTTGCTGATGTGATTGTAAAAGATATGAATGAAGAACATCAAGTAAAGGAAGAAACTCCTGTGCGTAAATGGCGCTGTAAGATCTGTGGTTATGAATATAGCGGAGAAGAACTTCCTGAAAACTTTATTTGTCCTCTATGTAAACATCCTGCTTCAGATTTTGAAGAAATAACTGAATAATACATACAGCCAAGCCGAAGAAACATTTATTTCTTCGGCTTTTCTATTGACAACGTATAAACATATTCATATAATTAAATATGTAAAAACGTTTATATGAGGAGGAGCCATGGAAAAGAGAAATGAATTCTTAAATGCGAATGAAGATGTTGTTTCAAAGGTTTTAGAGAATCAGCCTGATGATGAATATCTTTATGATTTAGCAGATTTATTTAAGACATTTGGTGATTCTACAAGAATCAAAATCCTCTATGCTTTATTTGAAGGTGAACTATGTGTAGGTGATTTAGCTACTATATTACAGCTTTCTCAGCCAGCCATTAGTCATCAGCTTAAGGTATTAAAGGATGCAAAACTAGTAAAGTTTAGAAGAGAAGGAAAGGTTATCTTCTATTCATTAGATGATGATCATGTAAGAAGTATTTTATCTATTGGTATGAATCATATTGAAGAGTAAAGGAGAAAATAATATGAAAAAGACTTATAAAATAGATGTAGATTGCGCAAATTGTGCAAATAAGATGGAAGAAGCAGTAAAGAATACTGAAGGTGTTAAGGATGCCACTTTAAGTTTTATGACTTTAAAGTTAAAGGTTGAGTTTGAGGAAGATGTTGATCCTCAGGCAGTTATGGAAAAAGCAAGAGAAAATTGTAAAATTGTTGAGGATGATTGCGAAATCTTCCTTTAATAAGGAGTGATAGAAATGACAAAGAAGCAAAAGAATGTTTTAAATAGAATTATTATTGCGATTGTCTTATTGATTGTAATTACAGTATTTAAGACAATTGTCCCTGTACCAGGCTATGTCGAGTTTATCCTCTATTTAATTCCCTACTTTGTGATTGGACATGATATTCTAAGAAAATCCATTAAAAATATCAGTCATGGTCAGGTATTTGATGAAAACTTCTTAATGGCTGTCGCAACAATCGGAGCTATGTGCCTTGGTGAATATCTTGAAGGTTCTGCCGTTATGGTTTTCTATCAAATTGGTGAATTATTCCAAAGCATTGCGGTTGGTAAGAGTCGTAAGAATATCGCTGCTTTAATGGATATTCGTCCTGATTATGCCAATATCATGGTGGATGGAGAGATTGAAGAAGTAGATCCTGATGATGTAGAGATTGGTAGTGAAATCATTATCAATCCTGGTGAAAAGGTTCCTATTGATGGAATTATTGTAGAGGGTGATACAACACTAAATACAAGTGCCTTAACAGGTGAAAGTGTGCCTCGTAACGCCCATTGTGGTGATGAAATCTATAGTGGTTCTATTAATATGACAGCACGTATCACAGTTAAAACAACAAAAGAATTTGGTGAATCAACAGTTTCTAAGATTCTTGATCTTGTAGAAAACTCAAGTATGAAGAAATCCAAAACAGAAAACTTTATTACGAAGTTTGCAAAGTATTATACACCTGTTGTATGTTATAGTGCGCTCGCTTTGGCTGTTATTCCCCCTATTGTCTTAACTATTATGGGACAGCCTGCCCATGTCAGTGACTGGATCTTTAGAGCCCTCACATTCTTAGTAATCAGCTGTCCTTGTGCTCTTGTTATTTCTATTCCATTAAGTTTCTTTGGTGGTATTGGATGTGCCAGCAAGAACGGTATTCTTGTAAAAGGTTCTAATTACCTAGAAACATTATCCGATGTTAAGTACTTTGTATTTGATAAGACTGGTACATTAACTAAGGGTGTATTTGAAGTGACTGATGTTGTACCTGCCGAAGGTTTTGATAAATATAATTTACTTGAATATGCTGCTTATGCAGAAAGTGCTTCAACACATCCTATCAGCGTCAGCTTAAAGAAAGCTTATAATCAGAAAATCGATAATAAACTTGTAGATCATATTCAGGAAATTGCAGGACATGGTGTAGAAGCAGACTATAATGATCATCATATTCTTGCAGGTAATGCGAAATTAATGAAGTTAAAAGGCGTTGGTTATAGTGCTTATACAAAGGCTGGTACACTTGTATATGTAGCAGTTGATGACAAATATGCAGGTTGTATTGTGATTTCTGATATTATCAAGGATCATGCAAAAGAAGCTATTAGTGGTTTGAAATCATTAGGGGCAAAGGAAACTGTTATGTTAACAGGTGATAGTGCTTCTACTGCAGATTTTGTAGCCAATACAATTGGCATTGATACAGTACATAGTGAACTTCTTCCTGCAGATAAGGTAGAAGAAGTAGAAAAGTTGTTAGCTAATAAATCAGACAAAGAAAAACTTGCCTTTGTCGGTGATGGTATCAATGATGCACCAGTACTCTCTCGTGCTGATATTGGTATTGCGATGGGTGGTCTTGGTAGTGATGCTGCCATTGAAGCAGCAGATGTTGTTTTGATGGATGATGATCCATTAAAGATTTCCCTTGCAATGAAGATTTCTACTAAGACATTAAAAATTGTAAAACAGAATATCGTCTTTGCGTTAGCTGTTAAGTTCATCTGTTTAGTATTGGGTGCACTTGGTATTGCGAATATGTGGCTTGCAATATTTGCAGATGTAGGTGTTATGATTCTTGCAGTCATGAACGCAACACGTGCACTCACAATTCATAATTAAAGGTATCCTCAGGGATGCCTTTTTCATTGTATAAAAAAACATCTAGCCAAGCTAGATGAGTATACCTTTTAGATGATCACATTCATGCTGAATGATCTGTGCTGTAAAACCTGTAAAGGTTTTAATCTTCTTCTTAAATGATTCATCAAAGTAAGAGACCTTGATTGTTTCATAACGTTTAACTGACTTTTGTCCTACATGAGATAAACATCCCTCTTCACATTCATGATAGTTACCACTTGTTTTAATGATTTCAGGATTATACATCACATGCATCTTTTCATCTTCTAAAAAGATAATGACTGATTTATTATAGCCAATCATATTTCCTGCCATACCAACACATTCATGAAGATGTGCTTGAAGAGTATCCTTTAAATCAGTTCCAATATATAAATCTTCTCTCGTCGCTTTTTCTGCCTCCTGAGATAAGAAGAAATTATCCTTTACTATTTCTTTAATCATTACTTCGTCCTCCTAAAATATATTATAACATAAGAAAACAGGCTCATAAGAGCCTGTTAAGCATATTATAATCCTTTTTCAGTTAATTCTCTTGCAACATCATCTTTGATAGTTACGCCTTCTTCTTCAAGTCTTGCAATAGTATCTGCAAACTGAGGAAGGTATTTTTTATGGGCGATTAATAATTCATCCATAATACGTTTAGCTTTAGTACCAGCTACAATCTGTGGATTGATTGTGAAAGCCTGTAATAGAGTTCCATAATCACCTGTTACAGCAGCTTCTTCAACACATAATTCCATGTTCTTCATGCACTGTACCCATCCTCTTTCTGCTGGTTCTAATGGACCAAAAGCGATTGGACGTGCACCAGTACTTCCAATATAAGAAGATACTTCTACGGCACAATCAACTGGAAGATCAGGTACTGCACCATTATTTTTAGTAGTTACAACGATGTGACTTAACTTATTTCCATAAATAGATGCAATTGTTTCACAAGCTGCATCACTGTAATGTGCACCACCACGTTTTGCAAGCTGTTCTGGCTTATGATCTAGGTTAGGATCCTTATATAATTCAAATAATTCATGTTCAGTCTTCTGTACCTGCTGACCTCTTGTTCCAACATTTGGATCATTGTATTCCTTCAAACCGTGTGCCAACATTTCTTCTTCACGATAGTAATATCTATGATATCCACAAGGAATCATATTCATACGTAATAACTGTTCTTTAAAGAATGGGATATCATGAATATTAGCTGGAATACCCATATCTTTACCTTCATACATTGCATTGATGATGTCTTTAGTCACTTCATGACCATTTTCATCAAATACTTTATGCCAATGGAAATGGTTTAAACCTGCAAACTTGTAAGTTAACTGATCCAATGTTTTTCCGATTGTTTTTGGTTCATCCATCATAGCACCTACTGGTACATTACATAAACCAATAACCTTATCCCACTTACCATATTTCATAACTGATTCAGTAACCATTCCACTAGGGTTAGTGAAGTTGATTAACCATGCATCAGGACATAATTCCTTCATATCTTCTACGATGCTTAAGATAACTGGAATAGTACGTAATGCTTTGAAGATTCCTCCAGCACCATTTGTTTCCTGTCCTAACATTCCATAAGAAAATGGAATTCTTTCATCCTTGATACGTGCATTCAATAACCCTACTCTGAACTGTGTAGTAACGAAGTCAGCTCCTGGTAATGCTTCTCTACGGTCTAAAGTAAGATGTACTTTTACATCATAAGGAGATGCATCCCACATTCTCTGTGCCATTTCTCCTACGATTTCAAGTTTTTCTTTACCATCTTCGATATCACATAGCCAGATTTCTCTGATTGGTAATTCACCATATCTCTTGATGAACCCTTCCATTAATTCTGGTGTATAGCTGCTGCCTCCACCAATAGTAACGATTTTTACGCCTTCTTTATTCATTCTTGCGTTCCTCCTTCGACAACACCATTATACGTAAAAAGAATAAGGAAAACATTAAAATGTAAGCGAAAACAACAATGTTCTCTTTCTGTTCCTTATTTCAAAGGTTTTTGGGGAACACTGTTCTATTTGATGATTGGGTTATCTGTTTTTCTGCCATGATCTGTAAATATGTTTTCACATTCCATAGAAGTCATTGTTTTATTTTCTAAATGTTCATCGTAGCTGGTATTAAAATAACCTGCATAAAGAACATCAAGTAAATAAAGTAAAGAAAGATTAAAAGAGAATGTACCTAAATTATCAATTAGTTTTTCTCTTGTGGATACATATAAACAGCAGTCTGACTGACTAGAAAGAGAGTTAGTCCCATAAGTTGTAATAGTGATAAAGGATAACTTTCTTTCAACTAATTTACGACAGATAAAAATACATCTTGATGTTTCACCAGAATAACTGATAAGAATAAATAATGTATTGCTGCTACAATAACATGCTTCATAAAAAGCTTCATCCGTGCTATCAAAAATATCTACCTTCTTACCAATTTTCATCATCTTTTCTTTAAAGGTATACGCAATTCCCTTCTGTGCACCTGATACGACAATCGCAATATGTTCCTTCTTTTCAATACGATTGATGGCTTCCTGAAGTGTATCATGATTGAGTAAAGAAATCGTATCCTGCAACGTTTCATCATAAAGTAATCCTATTTTATTCGCAATCACTATATTCTTATCATTTTGGGAGAATGGTCTATTACTATCTATTTTCTGAAAGTGTGTGGATAAGTATCGTATTTCTTCTAAATACTGTTTCTTGAAGTCATTAAATCCTTCAAATCCTAATTTCTGTACAAAACGTACAACTGACGATGGGGCTAAGAATACTTCCTTTGCGACTGTTCTTACTGTCGCATTTTCTAGTTGTATGCCCTGATCTATCAAATACTGTCCTAATCTTTTTTCATTAGGATTCATTGGACTTTTTTCTAATGCTTCTCTTATTAACATAGTTCTTTAAAGGGTATGAATGGCTCAGTCGTTTTGTCTAATCTCTTTTCTAGATAAACAACATCTAGCCACTGATCAAACTTATAGCCACATTCATGGAAATGAGCAGCTTCTTTAAAACCATATTTTTCATGAAAAGCGATACTTGCATCATTTGGATAAGTGATGCATCCATAAAGATTCGTAATATTCATTCTTGTAAGATAGTCAATCAAAGCATTATAAAGAAGATGACCTACTCCTTTATGACGCTTTCTATCATCGATATAAATAGATAATTCTGCAGAATGATCATAGGCGCGACGATCATACAATGTCCCTGCATAAGCGTATCCTATAACTTCTCCCTCTTCTACTGCGACTAGATATGGATATTTTTCTAAAGTATGACTGATACGATCTGCCATTTCTTTAACTGTCGGTGGTTCTAATTCAAATGTGATAGTTGTATTAAGGACATAAGGGGCATAAATTTTCTGGATAGACTCTGCATCCTCTACTGTTGCGATTCTAATACTAATCATCATTTTCCTCCTTATTATTTATCATATTCTATAATATTTTCAAAAAATTATAAAGTCTTAAACAATCTACTTAGCACTATTTGTGAAAATAATTTTGTATCTAATAATCCGTATTTTCTTTTGGAAGATTACTGATTATCAAAAATGAATATGGGTTAAAGATTGTGTTAATATAAAATTTTTATATTGACATTCAAACAAAGTATGCTTTATAGTTAGTACTGCAAGCGAACGAATCAGTTCTTATGCAAAATATATGCCTCTATTTAAAAACCTACGGACAGGCAGGGGGCAGTTGCCGAAGGTGGTTAGGAGCCACATTATTGATTGCGTTAAAAGCGCAAATTTTATGAGTTGATTACTTTACAATCGTCGCTTAGAAATAAGCACATCATCTCATAGAACGGTCAATATAGTACGTGACATTATATTTATGCATAGGAAATAGGCAGTCTCTGCTTGTTTCGCATAGAAAAAAAGTACCATGTATCACATTTTTTACACATTTGACAGATGATGAATAATCATCTGTCTTTTTTTGTTTAGACATGATGAGGAAAGGGAGATTATGGACTTAAAAAGACAATCGAGTGCACCGCTTTATGAAGCGATTGAGACATTTAGAAAGAAAAGAATCGTACCTTTTGATGTTCCTGGACACAAGAGAGGAAGAGGAAATCCTGAACTTGTGGATTTACTAGGAGAACGATGCGTGGGGATTGATGTGAATTCAACGAAACCACTTGATAACCTCTGTCATCCTGTTTCAGTGATTAAAGAGGCACAAGAATTAACTGCCGAAGCATTTTGAACATGCATTTTTTATGGTGAGAGGCACAACACAGGCTGTACAGAATATGGTTTTATCTGTATGTAAAGCAGGTGATGAAATCATTGGACCTAGAAATGTGCATAAGAGTGTAATTAATGCACTCATCTTATGTGGTGCAACTCCTGTTTATCTCAATACTGAGATCAATGCGAAACTAGGAATCGTACTTGGAGTAACTGTTAAACATGTAGAAAAAGCGATACAGGCACATCCTAAGGCTGTTGCAGTATTAGTCAATAATCCTACCTACTATGGCATATGTTCAGATATAAAGGGCATCTGTGATGTAGCGCATCGTTATGGATTAAAGGTTCTTGCCGATGAAGCACATGGTACACATCTTTATTTTGGTGACAATCTTCCTATGAATGCCATGAAAGCCGGGGCTGATATGGCTGCGATATCCATGCATAAGTCAGGAGGATCATTAACGCAGAGTTCTATTCTTCTTACAAGTAACGGCATGAATGCAGAACATGTACAATCAATTATCAATATCACTCAGACTACAAGTGCTTCCTACCTTTTGATGACAAGTCTTGACTTGTCTAGAAGAAATCTTGCCTTATGTGGAAGACAATCATTCGCAAAGGTAAGTGAAGGGGCACAGTATGCAAGAGATGAAATCAATTCAATTGGTGGTTATTATGCCTATGGTAAAGAGCTGATTAATGGAAGTACAGTATATGATTTTGATCTCACAAAGCTTTGTGTCTATACAAGAGATATTGGTCTAGAGGGGATTGAAGTGTATGACATCTTAAGAGATGAGTATGATATCCAGATAGAGTTTGGAGATATTGGTAACATTATGGCTTATATCTCTATTGGAGATAGAATTCAGGATATTGAAAGACTTGTAGGAGCTTTAGCTGAAATTAGTCGTCTGTATTCAAAAGAAGAAAAACGTTTTGAGGTAGATAGCCAGATGCTTCTCCCTCATGTTCCTGTTTCACCGCAGGTTGCATTCTATGCCGATAAGGTCAATGTGCCAATCCGTGATGCACCAGGATGTATATCAGGTGAGTTTGTCATGGCTTATCCACCAGGAATTCCTATCCTTTCTCCGGGAGAAGAGATTACTGATGAGATTATTGATTATATCCAGTATTCAGTGGAAAAAGGATGTTCAATGCAGGGGATGGAAGATCCTACATTAAAAACATTAAATGTACTAAAAATGTAAGGGAGACAAATGAAGATGGAATTTTGGTTTTCAGAACTTCACTCACCTCATGTGAAGTTTGATATCCGTGTTGAAAAACAGTTATTCTCAGGTGAGAGTGATTATCAGAGAATTGATGTATTTCAATCACCAGAGTTTGGAAAGTTCCTAACACTTAATGGGAGTGTTATATTTTCAGAACAAGATTGTTTTATCTACAATGAAATGGTTGTTCATGTACCTATGTCCGTTCATCCTGATGTGAGAAACGTCCTGATTGTCGGTGGTGGCGATGGTGGTTATCCATTTGCGACTAACTTCAATCCTGAAGTTAACTTAAGAGAAGTATCTGCACCAGGTTCTTACTGGGAAGATGGAAAATGGGTAGAAATTCCAGCTATGTCAATTAAGAGAGAATATAACTTTGATGAAGTAGGAGAAAAGGATATGTATCTTCTTCATCATGAAGAAATTGAAGCGTTAGGTAAGAATATGCCTGAAGTAAAAAGAATTCGTTTCTTTATGACATTTGGGGAAAGTTATTTAACACATATGAAATGTTTAGAGAATGTTGGTATGCTTTCTACAACACCTGTTGAATTTAATGGACAGCAGATTGTACCTATTCAGTTCTTAAAGGAATTTTTACCTGATCCATCTACTTTAGGTCCTCGTACTGTTGGTAAGACTAATATCGGTTGTATCTTTACTGGTATTAAGGATGGTAAGGAAAAAAGTATTTATATCTACAATGTATGTGATTATCAGGAATGTTTTAAGGAAGTTGGTTCTCAGGCAGTATCTTATACAACAGGCGTGCCTGCAATGATTGGTACTATGCTTGTATTACAGGGATTATGGAATATGCCAGGTGTTTATACAACTGATGAATTTGATCCAGATCCATATATGGATGCTTTAAATAAATGGGGACTTCCTTGGAAGGTAGTAGAAAATCCTACTTTAGTGGATTAGTTCTATGAAGATCAATGAATTACCTACGCCTTGTTTTGTGATTGATGAAACAAAGCTTATACATAATTTAGAATTATTAAAAGAAGTAGAAAAACGTACTGGTGCAAAGATTTTACTGGCTCAGAAATGTTTTTCTTGTTTTGAAGAATATCCACTTATTGGAAAATATATAAGTGGTACAACAGCAAGTGGTCTTTATGAAGCAAGACTTGGAAAAGAAGAAATGGGTTTGGAGAATCATGTATATTCTCCTGTCTATCGTTCCCAGGATATAGAAGAACTTGCAGAAATATGTGATCATATTGTATTTAACTCTAAAGCACAGCTTAAAAAATATGCAGAAGTTGTGAAAGGTACATCTATTGGTGTACGTATTAATCCAGAATGTTCAACACAGGTTGGACATGCAATTTATGATCCATGTGCGCCTGGTTCTAGAATGGGAATTCGTGCACGTGATTTTGATGATGAGATTGCAGAAATGGTGGATGGACTTCATTTCCATACTTTATGTGAACAGAATTCTGATGATTTAGAAACTACATTGAAGGCTGTGGAAGAGAAGTTCTCTAAATGGCTACCACAAATGAAATGGCTGAATATGGGTGGAGGACATCATATTACAAGAGATGATTATGATGTTGAACGATTGATTCAATGTATTAATCATATGCAGGAGACTTATGATTTA
>NZ_DBPF01000025.1:498-16826 GCF_002299355.1 Catenibacterium sp. UBA627 | reverse complement strand
TAGAATTGTATTTGAGGTGAAAAATATGAAAGTCACAGGAATTGTCCCTAGAGGATATTGTAAAGGTGTTATACGTGCCATTAATATTGTGAAAGAGACAATAGAACAGCCAGGTCCTATTACTGTACTTGGTATGATTGTCCACAATCAGTTTATTGTGGATGCATTAAAGAAACGCGGTGCCATCACAATTGAGGATGCAAGTAAGACAAGAATGGAACTTCTTGATGAAATCAATGAAGGAACAGTCATTATTACAGCACATGGTGCAGGAGACTGTGTCATTGAGAAGGCAAAGAGTAAAGGACTCAATGTAGTGGATGCAACATGTTTAGATGTTATTAAGACACATACACTTATTAAAGAACAGTTAAAGCATGGCAAGGATGTTTTATATATAGGTAAAAAGAATCATCCTGAAGCTGAAGGTGCATTATTGATTGATCCTGAACATATTCATTTAATTACATCTAAGAAGGATTTAGAGACACTCGATAAAGATAAACATTATGTCATGACAAACCAGACAACTATGTCCCTTTATGATGTCTATGATTTATGTGAGTATGCGAAAGAAAAATTAGATGTAGAAATCATGAAGGAAACATGTTCTGCAACACAGATTAGACAGGAAGCTATTGCGAAAATGGATGAAGATATTGATCTAGTCATTATTGTAGGTGATCCACATTCTAATAACACAAAGAAGCTAGCTTCTATCAGTATGGAGAAAGCACATAAAGAGACTCATATGATTGGAAGTCTTGAAGAGTTAGACTTATCATGGCTTAAAGGAAAGAAGCATGTAGGAGTAAGTTCTGGAGCTTCTACACCTACTGTATTGACTAATCAGATTATAGATTTCTTGAAGCAGTATGATGAAAATAACCCAGATAGTTTTATTAAACCTGAAATACCTTATGAAAAGATGTTATAGGAGTATATATATGAGTAAGAAGATTATATTTTTTGATGTAGATGGAACTTTAGTAGATGTGAGACCTGTAAAGGAATGTATTCCTGAATCAACTATCCAGGCAGTGCACGAGACACGTAAAAAAGGAAATTTATGTTACCTTTGTACAGGACGTTCTCTTGCAGAAATCTATCCTTATATTCTAGATGTAGGATTTGATGGCATCATTGGTGCTGGCGGCGGATTTGTACAGATGGGTGATAAGATATTATATCATAAAAAGGTCAGTGATGAAGATGTTCATCGTGTTGTAGACTTCTTTGAAACAAACCATTATGACTATTATTTAGAGTCTAATGGTGGTTTATTTGCCTCTAAGAACCTCATTAAAAGATTAGAAAGCATCATCTATGGTGATCTAGAAAATGATCCTGAAGCAAGAAGAAAAAAGGAAGAGGAACCGAGTCATTTTATTACTGCACTCATTGAAAATGAAAATATGTATAGAAATGATGTGAATAAGATTTGTTTCTTAGAACATGAAAGTATTCCATTTGAGGAGATTAGAAAGCAGTTTAGTGATGCATTCCAGGTGATTGAATGTACTGTTCCTGCATTTGGTGATGCATCAGGTGAATTATCTGTAGCAGGCGTTAATAAGCATACTGCCATTGAAGCACTTATTAACCATTTAGGTATTGATCAAAAGGATACATATGCATACGGTGATGGCATGAATGATGCAGAGATGCTGACATTTGTAGCTCATGGCGTTGCAGTCGGTAATGCGAAAGAAGGTTTAAAGGCTATTGCTGATGAAGTATGTGATGATATTGCGAATGATGGTATTTATAAGAATATGAAAGAGCACGGATTAATCTAATCCGCGCTCTTTTTTAATAGATTTCTTCTTTATATTCTATAAGTTCATCATTCTTATAAACAACCTTAGCATGATGATAATGATCATCTTCCATCCAGTTTAAGAAATGATAATCAGCTTCCCATTGTGGATAATCAGGAATTAAATCATCATCCACCCATTCAAGAACACCTTCATCACATTCTTTTAATGTCCCTTCAAAGTCATGACAAGAATAAACAAACATACCTTCATCTTCACCATAATAAAGACCTGGGAATGTGACATAACCATGACATCTAACTGAATGCACTGTATAACCTGTTTCTTCTAGTATTTCTCTTTTTACACATTCATCAGGTGATTCACCTGGTTCTAATTTACCACCTACACCAATCCATTTACCTTCATTGATATCTTTCTTCTTTTTAATACGATGAAGAAGTAATGTTTTCCCATCTTTCTTTAAATACGCTATTGTAGTCAGAATCATCCTAATACCCCTTGAAATAACCTGGAGAAGTGGCTTCTACGATTTCACAATCTATTTCTTTTTCTAATAATTCTTTTAATTTATGTACCATAATGACTTCTACATGATGTCCTACATCTACTAAAAGAATATTATAATCTGATGCTTTTAAACCACTATGATATTTTAAATCACCTGTGACATAAGCATCGACCTGTGGAGCGACTTCATCTATTAAATCTCCTCCAGAGCCACCACATATTCCTACTGTAGAGACTTCTTTCACTTTACCTGCATAATTGACTGATGGAATATTAAAAGCTTTCTTTACATAGTCTAAGAATTCATACATGCCCATTGTATCTGGGAGTACACCCTTCTTCGTAATATTAGATTCATCAGCATCTTCAATATTTAAACATCCTAATGCTTCCATCAACCATCTATTCATGGAAATCTTATCTAAAGATGTATGCGCACTATAGACGACAATATTATTTTTAACTGCTGCTTCTATAAACTGTCCTACAGGTGTTGTAGTATCTAAAGTCAATGTATTGAATAAGAATGGATGATGGGTAATCAACATCTGACATCCTGCATCAATGGTTTCCTGTAGAGTTTGTAAGTCTGCATCTAAACCAATCATTATTTTATTCACATCAGTATGAATATTACCCACCTGTAATCCACAATGATCCCAGTCCTCTTGACAGTTTAAAGGATAATGAGATTCCATGATTTTAATAATCTGTTCTGCTTTCATAAATATCACCTTCTCTTTCAACCATTATAACACAAAAAAGAAGTACCTAGAGTACTTCTTCAATTAAGGCAATAGAATGTAATACCTTTGCATATTTTTCATGTTCAGTATTTAATGAATCCAATATACGTCTTTGAATCTTTAGTTCTCTTTCCCACTTCTCAATAAAGAGAGGATCCTTCTGTTTTCTAAGGACTGGTCCAAAGAGAATATCTTTTTCATCTAATTCCTGATGGCCTTTTTTCACAACCATGATTTCATAAATATGATGGGCATCTTTGACCAATGCTTCATCAATAATCTGTAGGTTATGATTCATTAAGTATTCTCTTAATAAATCAATGGCTGTATTGGCCTGTAAGAAGAGTATTTTATCTTCTACATAGTCAAGATGGGCATCTAATATTTCACTCATCAATAAGCCCCCCATACCACAAATAGAGATCATATCTACTTTCTTATCGATGATAGGATCTAATCCATTACCTAGTAATGGGATGACTTGATCTTCAAGATGTAAAGACTGAATTGTTTCTTTAGAACTAGAGAGAGGTCCTTCCGCTACATCACATGCATAAGCTGATGTGATGATTTTTTCATCAAGTAAAAAACAAGGCAGATAGGCATGATCAGTGCCGATATCTGCCAGGATAGTTCCTTGTTTATGTTCTTCAATCATCCAAGCAACTTTGCTTAGACGTTTTGAATGAAGCTTCATTAGTGATCTAAGAAGTCCTTTAGACGTTTAGAGCGTGAAGGATGTTTTAATTTTCTTAAAGCCTTTGCTTCGATCTGTCTGATACGTTCACGAGTAACATTGAATTCTTTACCTACTTCTTCAAGTGTTCTTGTACGTCCATCATCTAGACCGAATCTAAGTCTTAATACTTTTTCTTCTCTATCTGTAAGTTCTAATAATACTTCATTTAATTCATCTTTTAATAATTCGTTAGATGCATAATCATCAGGGCTCATAGCACCTTCATCTTCAATGAAGTCACCTAAATGAGAATCATCTTCTTCACCAATAGGTGTTTCTAAAGAAACTGGTTCTAAAGAAATCTTCTGGATTTCTCTTACCTTTGTAGGTGTCATACCATCCATCTTTTCTGCAATTTCTTCAGCAGTTGGTTCTCTACCTAATTCCTGAACAAGCTGTCTCTGAATACGAGTTAACTTATTGATAGTTTCTACCATATGTACTGGAATACGGATAGTACGTGCCTGATCGGCAATAGCACGAGTAATAGCCTGTCTGATCCACCATGTTGCATATGTAGAGAACTTAAATCCTTTTGTATAATCAAACTTTTCTACAGCCTTAATAAGACCCATGTTACCTTCCTGGATTAAGTCTAGGAATAACATACCACGACCTACATATCTCTTAGCGATAGATACAACTAATCTTAAGTTTGCAGCTGCAAGTTCTTTCTTAGCCTGTTCATCACCTTCGAGAATACGTTTTGCGAGTTCAATTTCCTGTTCATGAGTTAATAAGTCTACACGACCAATTTCCTTTAAGTACATCTTAACAGGGTCATTGATTTTAACGTTAGAACCTAACTGGTTCATATCATCATCGTCATCAGACTGGTTATACATCTTATTTGTATCACCAAAGTCCATATCTAGATCATTACCGAAATCTAGATTTGCGATATCATCATCACCTGTATCTTCATCTGTATCTACTTCTAAGCCTTCAAGGTCATCAAGATCATCTGCCCCTCCAGCCATGAAGTCATCATCATCTATTTCTAATGCATCTAAACCATCTTCAATTTCAATGTGGTTTTCATTGATTGCATCAATAAGGTTTTCATATGCTTCATCATCTAAATCATATCTAGACTGGAAAGCATCTAAGTCATCCTGAGTTAAACGGTTGCCTTTAGCCTTAGCGGCACTAATCAGCGTTTTTTCAAGTTCTTCAAGAGTAATACCCTGTACTGCTTTATCCTTTTTTGCCATAGCTACTCCTTTTTCAAATCAATTAGTTTCTGGAGAATCTCAGCTTTTGCGCTGGGTGCAAGAACATCCTTGAACTGCTGCTGCAGTTCCTGTTCACGAATATTCTTGGTATTTTCTGTAATTCTCGCAATATAATCATCAATTACTTCTTTTTGATAAGGAAGTGGAAGTGAACACTCCGCAATATCTGTCAATGCATTGACAAGAGCTGAATGAGAGCTCCCAATCTTATCGATAAGGTTCGCCACATCCATTGTCTTATGGGTACGATAATAGTCTCTAATATAAGCGGCTAATGCACGATATGTATCATTATGCATAAAGCCTGCTTTTGCCTCATAAATATCACTGACCTGACGGTCATTCAACATATAGAATAATAAATTCTTTTCTGCCAAAGTATATTTATCTAGAATAGGACGCTGGTCCTGAATTGTTTCTATACGATTTTGAGAGAACTGTTCACGATGTTCTAGAATAGCGGAACTATTGAGTAGCTGTTCCTCAATGATTTCCTTAGGGAAATCAGTCAATGATGATAGCTTCGCAATATAATGTCCACGATCAATTCTATCTTCTATCTTCGCAATCTTCTCACATGCTTTGACAAGCAAAGTTTTACGATCTTCATAATTACGTAAATCAAGTCTTGAACATTCAAAGGCCATCATGAAGTCAATAGGACTTAATGTATCCTTTAAAACCGCATCAAGACCTTCTATACCTTCTGTTGATAAGATTTCATCTGGATCTCGTCCATCAGGTAAAAGAACGATTTTGACTTCAAAGCCCTGTGATGTAAGTAAATCGCTGGACTTCATTGCGGCAGCCTGACCGGCCATATCACCATCTAAGCACAAATGAATCGTACGTGTCATACGCTTCAACATTCTTAAATGATCTTTAGTAAGAGCTGTCCCCATCAAGGCAATACAGTTATCGTGATGGGCACGATGCATCGCAATCACATCCATGAACCCTTCATTAATATAGACAAAGCCTGCCTGACGAACTGCTTCTTTCGCACGATGGTAATTATAAAGTGTTTTACCTTTAATAAATATATCGGACTCTGGTGAGTTCATATATTTAGAATTCTTATCTTGAGCTTTATAGACTCTTCCAGAAAAACCTACAACCTTTCCAAATTCATCATAGAGAGGAAACATCACACGATCATGGAATCGATCATAATGACGTTCATTCTCTAAGACTAGGCCTGATTTGACCTGAGCCACCTCAGTATAGCCTTCTTTCTGGAAACGTTCATGTAAAATGGATTTTTCTGGCGCATAACCAATCCCAAACATCTTGATGAGATCATCATCAAAACCACGATGACGTAAATAATCAAGTGCCTGTTTACCTGACTGGGTATAGAGATAATACATATAAAGTTTTAATGCAAAAGCGTGCATATCATAAAGAGGCGCAAGCGCTTCATCTACTTTCACAACACGCTTCTCTAGTGAATAGCCGGACATATCAACATGTCCAAACTCTGCTACTTTCATAACGGCTTCTACGAAAGGGACCTTCAAATATTCCTGGATGAATGTGAAGACATTCCCTCCGTTGCCGCATACAAAACATTTATAAATCTGTCTTGATTGTGAAATAGATAAAGATGGATGATTATCATCATGGAAAGGACAGATAGCCATATAGTTCTTGCCTTTTTTATGAAGTTCAAGGTACTGGCCCATCACATCAACGATATCTACGCTTTGTCTGATTTCATCAATCTTTTCCTGTGATAATCTTGTCATCTATTACTTCCTCTTAGTTAAAACGTGTTTTATCTGCAATATAATCTTTTAACTGATCAATTGGTAATCTGATCTGTTCCATAGTGTCACGATCTCTTACAGTAACGCTATGATCTTCAGCTGTATCGAAGTCTACAGTGACACATAATGGTGTACCAATTGCATCCTGTCTTCTATATCTCTTACCAATCTGACCTGCCTGATCATATTCACAATAGAAGTCTTTCACTAATTCGTTATAAAGTGCCATTGCTTCATCAGACTGTTTCTTAGTAAGAGGTAATACTGCAACTTTTACTGGTGCTAATGCAGGATGGAAATGCATTACTTTTCTTACATCACCATTTTCAAGTTTCTGTTCTTCGAATGCATCTGCAAGAACTGATAAGAATAAACGGTCAGCACCTACTGATGGTTCAATAACGTATGGAAGATACTTTTCATGAGTGTCTGGATCTAAGTATTCTAAGTTCTTCTTAGAATATTCCTGATGACGTCCTAAGTCATAATCAGTACGATCTGCGATACCCCATAATTCACCCCATCCAAATGGGTATAAGTATTCGATATCTGTTGTTGCTTTAGAGTAGAAAGAAAGTTCTTTCTGGTCATGGTCTCTGTATCTTAAGTTTTCTTTATTGATACCTAAATCATATAAGAACTGCATACAGTCATGACGCCACTTTTCAAACCATTCTAAGTCTTCATTTGGTTTAGTAAAGAATTCAAGTTCCATCTGTTCAAATTCTCTCGTACGGAAAATGAAGTTACCTGGAGTAATTTCGTTACGGAATGATTTACCAATCTGTCCAATACCAAATGGTAATTTCTTACGTGTTGTTCTCTGAACATTCTTGAAGTTTACAAAGATACCCTGAGCAGTTTCTGGTCTTAAGTAGATCTTGCTCTTAGCATCCTTTACAACACCCATAGATGTTTCAAACATCAATTCGAACTGTCTGATATCTGTGAAATCATGTCCGCCACATTCAGGACATGCGATGTTATGTTCTCTAATAAAAGTCATCATTTCTTCTGGAGTCCATCCATCTGGATGTAATTCAGGATCATAAGCTTCAATTAATTTATCCGCTCTATGTCTTGATTTACACTGTTTACAGTCAATAAGTGGGTCATTGAAGTTACCTACATGTCCACTTGCCTGCCAAACTCTTGGATTCATGAAGATTGCAGAATCAATACCTACGTTGTAAGGACATTCCTGAACGAATCTCTTCCACCATAAGTTTTTGATGTTATTCTTTAACTGGACACCCATTGGTCCGTAATCCCATGTATTTGCGAGTCCATCATAGATTTCTGATCCCTGATAGACAAAACCTTCACCTTTTGCATGTGCAATTAGCTTTTCCATATCTTTTGTAGCCATATTTTCCTCCTTGAGATAAGAAATGACTTAGGAATAACCTAAGCCATGAACTTTATAGTCCCACTATTTATACCCTTATAGTGTATATTTGTCAACCAATCATAAGGGTATAAAAAAGAACCTTTCTTAAAGAAAGGTTAGATATAAGTACGTTCGTTTAACCAGGTGAGAATGTCTGTATAGACATTGATGCGATCCTTGCCAAATAGTAATGCATGACGTTTGTTGTCATAGATTTTTAATGTGATATCGGCCATACCTAGTGTTTTATAGTTATGATAAATCAACTGCGCATCTTTACCTAGACGAGTGAGAGGATCAAGTGCACCTGATGCAATCCATGTAGATAAATAAGACGGTGTTTTCTGGTATGTCTCTTCACTATTGGCATGTCTAGAAATCTTACAGATATCACTATACCCTTTAACTGTATAAGAAAAATTCGTCAATGTATCATTAGAAAATCTATCTACTAATTTTTCATTATCTGTAAGATAAGAGAATGGATGATCTTCATTGAAACGATGTGATAACTTCATTCTGTTTCTTAATGCAAGCTTATTTAAATGATATCTTTCACCCTTCACCAGCTTAAAGAAGTTAAGACAAAGATTCTTATAGCGGTACGCTCTGACCCCAGACACCGCTCCCATCAACAACATTCCCTGGAAATAATCACCAAAGCGTGCTGCATATTCACGAATCATCTGCGCACCAAAGCCAGTTCCTAAATAAAAATAAGGTGTATCTGTATAGCGTGCCATCATGATTTTCTGAAGACGATGCATATCCTTCATCAAATGATCAAGTACTTCTCTTTTTCCAAAATAACCCTGTTCAAAATCAATCAGTGAATGACCATGTCCGACCATATCACTCACTACGACAACATACCCTTTATCACACATGAAATTCGCAAAATGATCATAGTTACATGCATTTTCATTGAGATCATGCTGTACAAATAAAACAGCTTTAACTCTAATGATCACCTGTGGTTCATAAACGAAAAAGTGAACATGTGTATGTAGTGTTGATGTATAAGTTTCTTCGTGCTTCATACATCCATCCTCCCCTATATCCATTCCTTCACAAAACGCAACGCATTGAGATATATTCCACAATATTCATCAATATAATACTCAAATATGAATAAAATCTCTTTAAGTACAGATTCATCTATAGACAATGTATCAATATGCGCCATCGGCGTCTTATAAATATGACGTACTGCCTTTAAAGCTTCTATAGACATCTGTACATCCTGTGGTGTTTGATGCTTATGGCATACAAATCCACCATCTACAAGTGAAAAAGAAGTGACTGATGTATGTCCACAATGGACACACCCATCTACTTCTAACTCTATTCCGTTATCTTTCATAATAAAGACAAGAATCAATGCATAAATCAATTTATATGAATATCCTGTATCTATTGCTTTAAGGGCATCAACCAAAAATGCATAAGTATCTAGATCCGGTTTATTTTCAGGAACATAGCGATAATAATATTCCAATAAACATTGTGCAAGAATATCTGTTTCTATATGATCCTGGATATGTATATAGTATTCAATTCCTGTTGCACGTACAAGAGTAGACAAGCCTTTACGTATATTCAATTCAAATAAGCTTAACGAAGAAGGTGTCACTCCACGGGCGTTTTTAGAATTGATCTTTCTAATTCCTTTTCCATAGACAGATATACGACCATAGTCATGTGTATAAATAGAAAGTATCGCATCAGATTCTTTTGAAGGAGTCATTTTAAGTACAACCCCTTTAGTTTTCTCAATATTATGAGTAATCATCCTGGTTGTAACCAAATTCCTTTAAATACTGTGCTTTATTACGCCAGTCTTTTTCTACTCTTACAAAGAGTGAAAGCTTAACAGGAACACCCGCAAAACGCTTCATATCACGTCTTGCCTGATCTTTGATCTTTTTGATCATTGTCCCCTGCTTACCAATAATAATACCTTTCTGGCTCTTTCTATTCACAATAATGACAGCCATGATGTCTAATCCATTTTCATCTTCAATCCACTGTTCAATTTCTATTGCCACATCATGTGGAATTTCATCATGAGTGAAATAAAGAATCTTTTCACGAATGAATTCAGCCATAATAAACTGTTCTGGATGGTCTGTAATTGTATCTTCTGGATAAATAGCTGGACCTTCTGGTAAATCCTGTTTTACAGTCTTGATTAATTCATCCACATTATCCCCATTAAGTGCACTGATTGGGATGATTTCCTTAAAGTCCATCATCTGATTCCATTCAATCAACTTATCCATTAATTCATCTTTTGAAAGAAGATCCGCCTTATTTAAAACAAGATAAACAGGACATTCTGCTTTCTTTAGCCTTTCTACAATGAAGCGGTCCCCCTTGCCAATACGTTCATTGGCAGGTTCGATAAATAAAATCACATCAGTTCCTACGATACTATTTAAAGCTGTTGTATTCATAAATGAACCTAAACCATCCTGTGGTTTATGAATACCAGGTGTATCTAAAAATACAATCTGTGCTTCATCATCTGTATAAACACCCTGAACTGTATTTCTTGTAGTCTGGGCAGTAGGTGATGTAATAACTAATTTTGTCTTTAAAATATGATTTAATAAAGTAGATTTTCCTACATTAGGACGTCCTACAATACTTACGAAACCTGATTTATAACTCATAAATCCTCCTCACTAAAACTTCTAGGTAATAATTCATAGATATTTGTCACTTCATAGTGATCTCTTGCTCCTAATACAATAGGTGTATCAGGCTTTAAAAGTTCACTCAATACCTGACGACATGAACCGCAAGGTGAAATCAATGTCGGTCCATCTCCGACAATCGCAAGTGCTTTAATATCCTCTTTACGGTAGCCTTGACAATAAGCCTGAAAGACTGCATTACGTTCAGCACACATTGTAGAGCCATAAGCTGCATTTTCAATATTGGCACCATAAATCATCTTACCATCATTGAGTTCACAGCATGCGCCTACTTTAAAATGTGAATAAGGGGCATAGGCATTTTCTCTTGCCTTAAAGGCTTCATCCACTAGATATTGATAATCCATTAGACTCCCTCTCTTTCAATACTTAAGGCACCTAAAATCTCATCCTGTAAACCAAACATTTCTTTTTCCTGTTCATCAGTCATATGATCATAACCAAGTAAGTGGAGAATACCATGTGTAAATAAGAAACACATTTCTCTTCTTAAAGAATGACCATATTCTTCTGCCTGTTTCTTAGCATGATCTACAGAAATAAAAATATCCCCTAAAGTTCTAGGCATGCCTTCCACATAAAACTGATCATTATCTTCCATCGCAAAACTGATAACATCAGTGGAACGATCTATATGACGATATTCTCTATTAATTTCATGTATTCTTTCATCATCTACAAGTACACATGATACTTCTACATCATCTTTAATACCTAAAGTCTTTAAAGCCTGTTCAATAATAGCTATAAAATCCTGTTCATAATTATTTTCAAAGTTATCTACTTCATTATCAAATACAAAATCTATATTCATTTATGATCACCCTTTCTCGATGATTTTTCCTTTATCCATTATAACATAGTCATATCCCATGTTCATGATTTTTTTATCATGTGAAATCACCATAAACAACTTTTCTTGATAAGTCTCAAACAAAGTTTGAATGATGATTTCTTTACGTTCAAAAGAAAGATGACTCAGGGCCTCATCAAGAATATAAATATCTCCATCACACAACAAGGCACGGGCAAGAGAAAGAATCTGTTGTTCTCCTAAGGATAAAGGAAGTCCCTGAGAAGTGATGGGTGAGTCTCCTAATTCAATTAATCTTTCGCCTGTTAAGGAAAGTAATACATGAAGTATACGTTTTTCATCCTCACAATTCAATACCTCTTTGATAGAACCAGGAATAAATGATTCATGTTCCTGTACAAGAATGATATGTTTCTTTAAAGAATCCTGATTGATATCCTTTAAAGGTTTATTATTTATGAGTACTTCACCACGATAGTGAGAATCATTGCCTTCGAGTAAATAAGCTAAAGTAGACTTACCTGATCCATTATCTCCAAACAAGAAGAAAGAATGATCTATTTCTAAATCAAGATGATTTAAAACAGGCTCATGAAAACCATAAGCATAAGAAACATTATTCATATGAATAGCATGAATGGGTTCTTCTATAAGCAATTGACCTTGCGGTAATGGTGTAGTGAGTTCCTTATACTTTTCATAAAGTACTGTACTTTGGGAATATTCCACTAGAGTGGTACAAAGATGAATAAGAGGAATAAGAATCATATTATAAACCATATAAAATAAAATCAATTCACCCATACGAATACTCTTTTGATGATAAAGAAATAACCCTACAAATAATATAAGTGCTTCTCCAAGTATTTGGATCATATGCATACCAGCAGAGAGTGTCAATGAGAATTCTTCTTGATCTTGCTTATGATTGGCTTCATTTTCATAATAGTGTTCATATCTTTTTAGCCATTGATGTTTTCCATAATATCTCTTTCCTATTTCCCTCTGGTCCAAATAATCAATCAGTGCATGAGAAGACTCAATATGAGCTGCAATATAATCCTTATAGAGTTCTAAGAAGTGTTTACTTTTAAAATAGATAAAGAGAGATAGAATCGCTAATACAACAACAAGCACTAAAGATAACTGTCTAGAAATAAGTAATAAACCAAGTAGTTCTAATAGAATAGATACAAGATCTACATAGAAGATACTAAAATACGCAATACAGAACTGACTTAACTGGTATAAATCCATGATCTGTGGATGTAATGTTCCTGTATCTCCTTTCAAGTCTATTGCATGGCTGATACTTGTATACACAAATTCCTTGTCAAAAGCACGAGTTAAAAGAATACTTTTCTTCTCTTTTGTCTTTTCTATACCAATCTTCATTAAACCAATAAGCAAGTAAGCACCTGAAACAATCATTAATATCACACTCGGTGTTTTGACCTTCATATAATCAATAAGTGAAGCATAAATAAGTGATAATACATAAGAGAATAATGTGATAAAGAATGTATAGCTACCTAATTTTCTAATATCCTTATGATAGAGCTTCTTGATTTCCTTCAAGAACTGTTTAAATGTCTTATTCTCATATTCAAAATAACGTCCAATATGAGTGATGGATACTACATTTTCTGTATAAATTGATGCCAATTCTTCTTGATCATAGACCACAATACCATGTGCAGGATCACCAATAATATAAGTATCTTCCTTGATTTCATAGAGCACTACAAAATGTCCTATGCCCTCTTCTAATGTATGTAAGATACAGGGCAAAGTAATATGTTCTTTAATATCTGATAAAGAAGCATGGTATGCTTTGGCTTCTATCGCATAGGCTTTAAATGTTTCTACTAACCCCTTAATGGTTGTACCCGTATGGTCCATTCGTGCTTTTCTTTTAATGTTGAGGGTGTCTTCTTCAATATCATAATATTTCAATATCATCTTGATACAATAGACACCGCAGGATATTTCATCATCCTGAAGATATATAGGATATTTACGCATATAAAAAACCTCCCACTTACTTATTCCTTTACAAGTGGGAGATTTCTTAATATTTTAAGCTAAAACTTTTCTAAGTTTAGCAATAAATTCATCAACATGTTCTTTTGTGATTACTAGAGGTGGTAATAAACGAATCACCTTTTCACCTGCAGTTACTACAATGACACCTTCATCAAGCAATGCCTGGACATATTTCTTAGCTGGGACATTTAATACAATTCCTTGCATTAATCCTAAACCTCTATGACCTACGACACAGTCATAATCATCAACAACTTTATCTAACTCTTCTAGAAGATATTCAGATACTTCTCTACAGTTTTCTACAATTGAATCTTTCTTTAAGATATCAAATACAGTAGAAACAGCAGCAGTCACAAATGGATTACCTCCATAAGTACTTCCATGGTCTCCTGGTTCCATTGCCTCTGCAAACTTTTCATTAGCCACAAAAGCACCTACTGGCACACCACAGCCAATACCTTTCGCAAGACAGACAATGTCAGGTAAGATATCATACTGGAAATAAGTCATGATAGTTCCTGTTCTTCCCATACCGCACTGTACTTCATCAAGAATAAGACAAATATCTTTTTCATCACAGATTTGTCTTAATCCCTGTAAGAATTCTTTTGTGCAAGGATTGACACCACCTTCACCTTGTACTGGTTCTACAATAATAGCTCCGGTACGATCAGTAAGTAAGGCTTTAACGCTTTCTAAGTCATTTAAAGTAGCATATTTTACACCTTCCATTAATGGACCAAATGCCTGCTGATAATGTGCATTACCAGTTAACTTAACAGAACCTGTAGTACGTCCATGGAATGACTGATGGAAAGCGATGACTTCACTATCAGCCTTATGATGTTTTAAAAAGTAATATTTACGAGCAAGCTTTAATGCCCCTTCTGTTGCTTCTGCACCTGAATTACAGAAGAATACCTTTGAAAGACGAGTTGCCTCCACTACTTTCTTAGCTGCTTCAATGGCTGGGACAGTATAGAAATAGTTAGACACATGAGTTAATGTCTTTAACTGCTTCTCTACTGCTTCTACATAAGCAGGATAACCATAACCAAGTGAATTGACACCAATACCACTATAGAAATCTAAGTATTTATTACCTTCTGTATCATAGAGATATACTCCCTCTCCATGATCTAAAACAGTATCATATCTACCATACGCATGAAGAAAATACTGTTCTCCTTCTTCATAATACCCCATTACTTCTCCTCCTGATAATTCAAAATGATTTTCATATACATATCCACAACAGACTGTAATACAGATTCATTAAAATTAAATGTACCTGTATGAAGTCCACTTTGGAATTCCTTTGTTTTAGTACCGACAAAGATAAATAGACCTTTTACCTCTTTCTGATAGAAAGAGAAATCCTCAGCAAGCATGAGTGGTTCATCAAGTTCTTTTAATGAAGTGATTGATGAGACATAGTTAAATAGCTTTTTATCATTGATGACAGCTGGATAGAATGGTGGACAGCTCCACTCAATTTGACATCCATAAGCTTCTTCAAAACCTTTATTAATACGTCCTATAGAATCCGTAAGATGTGCAAACATTTCATCACTATAACAACGTACTGTGCCATGGAATTCTGTTTCCTTGGCAACACTATTACGTGCTGTACCACCATGAATTTCTCCAATATTCATAATAGCCGGATGGAATGGTGTCTTCATTCTTGTCAAAATATGCTGGTATTCATTTATTAAAGAACAAGCAATAAGTAAAGAGTCTACACCTTCATGAGGTAGTCCTGCATGAGCCCCTCTTCCTATTACTTTTACATCTAATTCACCACATTCAGCCATTAAACCACCTGGTTTAGAAGCAATCACACCTTCATCTAACAAAGGCATGAGGTGAATACCAAAAATAGATTCTACGTTAAACTGTTTTAATAAACCTTTTTCACAGACAATGCGTGCTCCTCCAGGAGATTCTTCAGCAGGCTGGAAGATTAAAAGAATATCATAAAGAATAGGTTCTTTATTCTCTTTTAAAGCCTTCGCAAAGCCTAGAAGTGCAGTCATATGGCCATCATGTCCACAGGCATGCATGATTCCTTTATGGGTAGAGGCAAAGTCTACACCTGTTTCTTCATTGACAGGTAAGGCATCAATATCTGTTCTAAAAGCCACTGATTTACCATAGCCATGATCAATAAAGACATAGAGTCCTGTTTCTAATAATGGCTGTGGCTGATACCCCATCTTTTCCAGTTCGGCTTTTAGATAAGCTGTTGTTTGTGTCTCTTTTAATCCTAGCTCAGGAATCTGATGTAGATCCCTGCGCCATCTCTTTAAGTCATCCATGATTAGATCTTTCTTAAATCATCCATTAACTGAGTCTTATCTTTTGTCTGGTCGTCTTTTTCTTCTTTCACAATACGAGCTGGGTTACCCACAACAACGGCACCTGCTGGTACATCCTTAGTAACGATAGAACCTGCACCTACGACAGCACCCTTACCAATTCTTACACCTTCAATAACAACCGCATTGGCACCAATCAATACGTCATCTTCTAAGACAACTGGATTTGCTGAAGGGGGTTCAATAACACCTGC
>NZ_DBPF01000025.1:0-416 GCF_002299355.1 Catenibacterium sp. UBA627 | reverse complement strand
CCCATATCAATCATAGAACCTTCACCAATCTTAGCACCAATGTTGATAACTGCACCCATCATGATAACTGCATTATCTCCAATAGTGACATGTTCACGGATAAAGCAGCCTGGTTCAATACGAGCATTGATATTTGTCATATCAATCATAGGAATCGCACTATTACGACGATCCTGTTCCATATAAGTTTCTGTAATCTTATCTTTGTTTTCTTCTAAATAAGCACGGATTGCATCTAAATCTCCAATACAGATTTTTGAATCTTCTGTACCAAACATCTTGAATCCTTCAGCCTTAGGTAAATCATGACCATTGATATATACCTTGACTGGTGTTTGTTTTGTCGCATTTCCAATATACTGGATAATTTCTTCTGCAGTTTTAAGCATAATCTTCCTGCCACTCAAAATGTGATT
>NZ_DBPF01000045.1:6717-32542 GCF_002299355.1 Catenibacterium sp. UBA627 | reverse complement strand
TTAGATACAATGACAACTAATGTCTGATTTGTCTTGACTGCACGTCTAATAAGAATATGTCTGATTTCCCCTCTTCTTCTTTGTGGATCATAGATAGAAACTCTATACTTTCTAAATAGTACAGCTATTTTACTAATTATTGCATCTGTTTCCTGATCATGAATGAGACAAGATTTATAAGGAATAATACGATGAGAATTCTCTTCATATAAACCATAGTTATATGTCTTATCAAAGGCAACGATAGTCTTATTACGATAGTAATAAGGATCTTCCATACCAGAGACGGGGTGTACATTAACCTTTAAATCCTTAAATATCTTCTTACATTCTTCATTCTTATATTCCAAAGACTTAACATATCCTTGATTAATAAACTGACAGCTTCCACATTTTTTCGCTATATCACATTTCATTATAATTCTCCTAGCCAATTCTTTAAAAAGTCATGGACTTCATAAAGTGTCTTGATTTCTAATCTTTCCTGTGGTGTATGAATATCAATACAGTTTGGTCCCATAGTCACAATATCCATATCTGGAAATATTCGACTCATATAACCTGTTTCTAATCCACCATGAGTCGGTACTTCTTTGAGTTCTTTATCATATGCTTTTTTATAAGCTTCCTTGTAAGACTTACGTAACTGAGAATCAGGATCATAGCTCCAACCATAATATTCATCTGATGGTGTCACACTTAAGCCAAATAAAGAAGCCAAAGTTTCTACTTCATTTACAAGTAGTTTAAGATTGATTTCATTCTCACTACGTAATAATAGAATAAGCTCTACAGCCTTTTCTGTTGTTTCCACAATTCCTAAATTCAAAGAAAGAACTGGGAAATGATTGAAGTAATAAGAATACTTTTCTACACCATATGGACATAACGCAAGGAAATGAATAAGTGCATCACTATCTAAGATTACATGACCACTCTGCTCTTCTTCTAATGTATAATCTAAAGGTTCTAATGGATAAAGAGCCTTCTGTTCTTCCATTCTTTCATGAATAAAAGCCTTCAATTCTTCTTTATTGCTTGCAGACTGGAAAGTAAATAAACCATCTCTACAGATTGCATTGGCCTTCTGTCCTGCATTAAGTGAAGAGAAACGGATATCAAAGCCATTATCTAAACATGCTTTTAGTACAAGTCCGGCAATCTTAATCGCATTCCCTCTACCTTCTTTAATCGCATCACCAGAATGACCACCTAATAATCCTTTTACATAGAACTTATATCCCTGATCATGAGATTCTACAAATGTCGCATTCTTTCTAATAGTTAACTGAACGCCACCTGCAGAAGAAACATTTGTTTCTCCTACTACATCACCATCTAAAGAAATCATCTTGCGAGCATGAATCCAATCTTTATCTACATGCGTAATACCATCCATAGTTGTTTCTTCCTGAACAGTAAATAAGCATTCTAAACGAGGATGTTTAAAGCTATTATCACTTAATAATGCGAGCATGATAGCCACTGCCACACCATCATCTGCCCCTAAAGTTGTTTTTGTTGCACGTAAATAACCATCTTCTTCATAGATTTCTAAAGGATCAGTGAGGAAGTCGTGGTTACTATCTACATCTTTTTCAGCCACCATATCCATATGACCCTGTAGTAAAATAGGTGCATGATCTGCGTAGCCAGGCGTAGCTTCCTTATAAATAATAATGTCCCCTATTTCATTTCTAGCATAATCAAGTTCATGAGTCTGCGCAAATTCTTCTATATAATTGCCTAGTAATTCTTCATGTCCTGAAGGATGAGGAATACTACAAATAGTTTTAAAATAGTCTAATACATCTTTTGTCATAGTGAACTCCTTTATTTTGTAATAATATCTGTAATACCTGGATTCATAGATAATTCTATTCTTTGTACATGAGGATGACTGCGATATCTTTTTCTCACCATCTGACCTAAAGTCTGTCCTTGATTATATCCATGGATGATTCTTAAAGTCAATGCATCAGGTTTCTTTAAAGCTGCATCTATCATCTTACGTGCTTCCTGTTGAGTATAGCCATGTATATCTATTTCTTTGATATATTTCATATACTACTCCTTGTGATGTCTTTTAAATGATTGATTTCTTCTTGGGTGAGTATTCTATATGTACCACTTTCTAAATCACCTAACGAGATATCTCCATACATAATGCGATGAAGTGATGTAATCTTATTATTAAGAGAAAGGAACATCTTCTTTATTTCATGATAACGTCCTTCTTCTAAAGTGATGATACCTTCATATTCACTTGTCATTTCTACTATTGCAGGTAAACATTTTACATCTCCATCAATAGTAATACCTTCTTTAAAAGGTGTAATATCCTTTAAAGGATTTAAACAAGTAAATGCATAAGTTCTAGGTATATGAAATTCAGGAAGAGTGAGTCTTTTTCTTAATTTCAAATCATTCGTCAAAATGACTAGACCCGTTGTATCACGGTCTAATCTTCCTACGTAATGAAGGTTATCATCTGGAAGTAAAGTGATAAGACAGGGATCATAAGGATCCTTATTGGCACATACATAGCCTGATGGTTTATGAATGATATAGTATTTCAAGGGATGAGGATCAAGAATCTTAGAATCATAAATCACTGTTTCATCCGTTATATCTATATCTTCACCAACTATTTCATTGTTGACTTGTATCAGTCCCTTTTTAATGGCCTTCCTTGCCTGTTTCTTACTTCCACATTTATTTAATACAAATATGTCTATCAGTCTCATTAATGAGTATTCCTTCCACGAGAACAGTCATTTGAACGATTATCAGTACTATTGACTACAATCACCTTGACTTTATCTCCTCTCTTATATGAAGGATCTTTTTCTAATATATCGCGTAAAGCAGTTAATCTCTTATTGCCATCTACACATAAATAGCCACAACCTGTTTCTTTGACCTTAATAGGAAAAGAAAAGCCTATTCTAATAATAGAATGATAGAGATGATCTGTATATTCTGATGGAATAAAGTGAATGTCACTTAATGGTAGTTCTTTAATACGCATAAAATATACCTCCTTTTTTAACATTATAAACAAAATAAAACATAATACAAAATTATTTCTAAAGATTATTACAACTATGATATAATATTCCAAAAGGGGCGTGAATATAATGGGCTTGTTACTTAGTAGAATATTGACTTATTTAAATGGTGCGATGCAGAATGATTACTATTATAAAATATGCAATTTCATTATCTTTAACTATCTAGATATATTTGAGATGTCTGAAGAAGAATTTTTAAATAAAGGTGCTTTTAGAAAAGAAGAACTTTATAGTTTCTTATTATCATTTGGATTCTCTACTTATGAGGATTTCCGCTTTAAATTAGAAGCTGATCATCAGTTACGTTTGAATCAGATTCGTGTCAGATTATTTGGAGAAACTCCTCAGAAATTCTTAGCGAAGATGGACAAGGCAATGGATGAAGAAGTACTTGCGGACACAATTACTTCTATCTGTGAACATTTCTATAAAGCAAAACGTATTATTATCTTTGGTGGTTTATATCCTTGTTCTATTGCTGTAGAGTTACAGACAGATATGATTTCTTTTGGACGTCCATTTATCCATTATCATAAGTATGATCCTATTCAATTTAATGAGGATGATGTTGTCATCTTTGTGAGTGCTACAGGACGTAGTCTAGAAGAAATGAAAAAATATGATAATTGCAGCTTTGAAAAGGCATATTCATTACTCATCACGCAGAACCGTAAATATACACAGTCATGTTTTAATGGAAATACAACAGTAATCTATGTACCAGGTAAGTTTGATTCAATTGATTTCAACTACCAGATCATGTCTATCTGTGACTTAATCAGATTACGTTATTTCCAACAATACTACCTCTAAGCAGACTTCAGTCTGCTTTTTTCATGCATTATAAAAGACAAGGATCATCCTTGTCTAGTGAAGAAGAACGCGGTCATTCGCTTCTCCTGTTTCAGTAAATTTTCTTACAAGTTCTTCGACAGTCATTTTCTTTTTAGTTTCTTCATCAATATCCGCAATGATTTTTCCATCCTTCATCATCAGGATTCTATTACCATATTTAAGAGCATCTTCCATATCATGAGTGATCATCATAGTAGTAATATGATGTTCTTTCGCAATTCTTTCAGATAATTTCATTACCTTGATAGATGTCGCAGGATCAAGTGCAGCAGTATGTTCATCCAATAAAAGTAATTGTGGTTTAACTAAAGTTGCCATTAATAGTGTGAGGGCTTGTCTTTGTCCTCCAGATAAAGTACCTACCTTAGTTGTTAAACGGTCTTCTAAGCCAATATCTAAGTCCTTTAATGCATTTACAAAGACATCATGGTGTTTATGAGTAAATGGTGTAAGTGAGAAATGTTTTCCTCTTTGATAAGCTAAAGATAAGTTTTCTTCAATTGTCATTGAAGGGGCTGTTCCTCTTAAAGGATCCTGGAATAAACGACCAATGGTACGGCTTCTGACATATTCCTTTTCATGAGTGATATCTTTATCATCTAAGACAATTGTTCCTTCTTTTGCTTCTACTGCACCAGAAATCGCACCAAACAATGTAGACTTCCCTGCACCGTTAGACCCTATAATAGTCACAAAATCTCCTGGTTCAAGATGAAGAGATAAGTGATCAATGGCTTTCTTTTCATTGACAGTCCCTTCATTAAATACAACTGTTAAATCTTTTATATTAAGCATGTCTCTTAAACCTCCTCTTGAGTGTTGCAGAAGAAATCGCAATCACAACAATAAATGCTGATAGGATCTTTAAGTCTCCTGAAGGAAGACCTAAGTATAAGGCAATTGTTAAGGCAAAACGATAGAAGATAGCCCCTACAATCGTACCAACTAGACATACTGCCACTTTATCACTCTTAATGAATGTCAACCCAATAATAATAGAAGCAAGTCCGATAACCATCATACCAATACCACTAGTGATATCAGCATAGCCCTGCTGCTGTGTAAATAAAGCGCCACTTAAAGCGACTAGTCCATTAGCAAGACCTAAACCAATAATTTTCATCTTATCTGTATCAATAGAGCTCGCACGTACCATTGCTTCATTATCACCACAGGCTCTAAGTGCAAGACCCATCTGTGTCTTTAAGAAATAATTCAATAATATAGTAATCACTATCACAATCACACCAATAATCAATAATTTATCATAAGGTTCAAACTGAGTTGTACTGCTGAAGATTGTCTTATGATTAAATAATGAGATATTTGGTGTCTGATGCATAATACGTAGATTCACTGAGTATAAAGCAGTCTGTGTAAGGATCCCGGCTAGGATTTCATTAATATTGAGCTTAGTAATGAGTAAACCTGTCACCATCCCTGCAATCGCACCTGCTACAAATCCAAGTACCATACCAAGTACTGGGTAGCCTGCCACTGCTACCATAGCACTCACTGCACATCCTGTTGTAAAACTTCCATCCACTGTCAAGTCTGGAATATTCAAAACTTTGAAACTAATATATAAGCCTAGAGATAAGACGGCAAATATGCCGCCTAACTCTAGGGCTCCAAGAATAACTGTACTATTCATAAAAACTCCTTAGATTTCTGTATATTTACTATCGCTTGTAATGCTTTCTGGTAACTTAATACCTAATTTATCTTTTGTAGTTGTATTGACATAGATTTTTAAGTTTGTCTTAAATACCTTCACTGGGATATTTTCTACTTTATTACCCTTTAATACTTTATCAACGATTTTAGCCGTTTCTTTACCAAGTTCTTTATAATCGATACCAACACTTAAGAAACCACCATCTTTAACCATTGAATCAGCACCTACATATAAAGGCTTGTTTGCTTTCTTACATGCATCACTGACTACATTCATCGCACTTGCAACTGTATTATCATTTGGTGCAAAAATAGCATCACATTTACTATTTAATACATTGACAGCACTCTGTGCTTCATTGACTGATGCAATTGTTGCTTCTTCTACCTTGATATTCTTCTTAGCGCAATAAGCTTTTGCCTTTTTAATATTAGTCACTGAGTTGGATTCACCTTTATTATAAAGCATACCAATTGTTTTTGTATTTGGATTGATTTCTAATGCCTTATCAATAATCTGATCAACCTGTACCTCATCACTTGTACCAGTAATATTCTTATCTGGTTTAGTTAATGAGCTCGTTAACTGTGCACCTACTGGATCAGTCACTGCACTAAATACAACTGGAGTCTTAGTAGCAAGTTTAGCAACGGCCTGTGCTGCAGGAGTCGCAATTGCCATGACACAATCAAAATTCTTTCCGGCAAAATCATTGGCGATACTTGCACAAGTATTTGTGTCACCCTGACCATTCTTGAATGTATATTCGATATTCTTATCATCATATCCAAGAGTCTTCATTTCTTTATCGAATGAATCCTTGATCTCATTTAATGAAGTATGATCCATGAACTGGATAATACCCACCTTCTTCTTATTACTAGTAGAAGTTCCACATCCTGCTAAAAGTGAAATTGTTAATGCTGAAGTTAATACTGTTCCTAATAATTTGTTCATTGTTCTGTTCCTCTTCGTTTTCATAAATTTTGTTTTCTTTGATTCAATTCAAATAACGACGCCATCGCTTCATATGAGTTCCTCCCAACTTGTTAGCAGGTAATAAAAAAACACCTGTCCCAAAAGACAGATGTTACTCTTTAAGCCACCTTTTGATTCATAAATGCTAACACATTTTTGCATTATAACGTTTGCATTACGTCTCAGGATACTCGTTGCCTTTCCCCCTCGCCCTCACAGGTCCATTTATCATTGTGGTACTACCAGGTTTCCAGCATCCCCAGCTCTCTATCAGCCCTATACAAAGTTTTATCTCCCGCTCTTAGGTTTATCTGCATGTTACATCACAGCACGATCAATGTCAACACATTTATTTATAATTTTGTATATTTTCGAATATTACTTAATATATTTGTGTATATAATAAATATCCTGTTCATTTAAACTGGATATTCCTATCTCCTTTTTTATCGTATCCTTTTTACCGGGTCCATTTTATTACTATTAATAGCCTTTTGTTCTATTAACAAGGTTTTCTAATGGTTCCTGGTTCTTTAGGTGATTGAGGTTTCTAATAACTAATTGTGTATAGTAATCCTGTACACTCTTCCAATGGTACCCACCAGAACAATGTGGTGTAATCATGACTCTAGGATTTTTCCATAATGGTGAATCAGCTGGTAATGGTTCTTCTTCAAAAACATCAAGTAATGCCCCACCAATAGACTTATTGTTTAATGCTTCAATTAAAGCATATGTATCAATCACACTACCTCTACCTACATTACATACAACAGCGTCTTCCTTCATTAATGCAAATTCATCATGACTTAACATATGGAATGTTGCATTGGTTGCTGGTAAAGAAGTAATAATATAATCCATCTTTGGTAATACATCATGTAATTCTTTAGAAGTAATGATTTCATCACAATTCGGATGTTCCTTATAAGAGTTTCTTAGTCCTGTTACATTGGCACCAAGTACCTTTAATACTTTCGCAAATTCAGTACCGATATCTCCTACTCCAAGTAGTAAGACATTTGAGCCATAAATTTCTCTACCAGTAAATAATGGTGTCCATCTTGCTTCTTTCTGTCGATCATAATAGAAACGTAGATTCTTATTAAAGCTTAAGAGCATTCCCATCATATGTTCGCAGATGGCATGACCATAGCTTCCACTTGCATTTGTAAGAAGTGTTTGTCTATTTAAGATGTTAGGTAAAAGAAATTGATCATTTCCTGCACTATTTAATAATAATGCCTTAAGTGTAGGTCTATTCAAGTTAAATTGTCTTGGTGGATTACCTACAATGACATCGGCTTCATCAATCATCTCCTGTGTTAAATCTTCTTTATTTACCTTTAAAAGATTCATATCAGAACAAGACTTTTTAATAAGTTCAATATTTGAATCATCTAAAGCTGGAATAAGTAATACCTTCAACATATTTAGTCCCCCTAAGTTCTTTTGATAAACTTAGTATGACACTTTGGACAGCTGATTTCAATCTTTCCGCGTCCTTTTGGTACACGAACAACTTGTTTACATGTTGGACATTTATAATATTTATGTGTTTTATCTTTTCTTTTTCTCTTAAAGAAATCTACCTTTTTTGTAATAGGTGCGATAAGCTGTACATATTTCTGGTTTTCTGCATAACGTTTATAGATATTCTTAGAAAACATTCTGAAATAAATATAAATCATCAAAAATAAGCTTATAATCATTAATGGTTTTGAACCAGTAAATAACTCTATAATAACTAAAATAAACAATAAATACATGAGATGACTGTTGAGCTTATCTGCCCCACCATATCTTCCCTGCATGAATCTTATAAATTTTTCTTTCATAAAATACCTCCATGTCATTAATATAGTATTTAATTATAAACTCCATATTAACAAAAAAGGACAGAAACTGTCCTTTTTGTCCATTATCTACTTTTGTTGATGAGTTCTTTCGCAATCTTTAATGCAGTATTTGATGGAATCGCAAAGCCTAGACCTTCACTATTTGTATCGGATGATTTCGCATTCACAATACCAATGAGATCACCATTTCCATTAAATAATCCTCCACCAGAATTACCTGGAGAAACAGCTGCATCTGTCTGAATAACAAAAATAGAGATAGTCTTAGAAGAGCTATAAAGCTGACCAAAACGACCATAATCACTAGATGAAGATGAGTCATCGTTGTCTAACTGCACTGTAATCTTACGATTTAAGGCTGATACGATACCTGAAGTAATAGAATCACTGAATGTACCTTCTGGGTTACCTACTGCATATGTAGATTGACCCTGTACTAATTTATCACTATTCGCAAATGTTGCTGGTTTTAAATTAGTTGCATTGATTTTAATGACCGCAATATCATTATCACTATAGATTCCTACTATTGTTGCATCATATGTTTTATTATCACTTGTAGTGACCTTAATTGTACTTGCACCAGAAACAACATGGGCGCAGGTAATAATATAACCATCGCTACTCATGATCACTCCTGAACCGGCACCACTTGATACCTGTGACCCATACCAGAAGTTATCTCTTGAGATATTTTCAGTAGTAATAGCGACAACACTTTGTGTCATCTTAGAAGAAATGCTTGAAGCATCTTTTGATGTACCTGTTGCTTTGGTTGTTGTAGTCTGAGTGACAACTGTAGTACCCTGGTTGTTCATGAAATAAGAACCAGCAGCGCCTCCACCAAAACCTAATGCCACAATAATAAATGCTTTACCTATATTTTTGCTTAAACGACTGACTTTCTTTTTATTCTGCTTTTCATAAACATCTTTTAAATTTTCGTTGTTCATAATACCACTCTCACTTTCTGATTCTAGTATATATCTTAAACTTAATACCTAAATGTGGTTTTTGTGGGAAAATATGTTATTACATATCTATTCCTGCATATTTTAAGAATTTCTTTTCATTGAGGATTCCTTGAGTTAAAAACTCTCCATCTTTAAATAATGCATAGGTAGAAACTGGTGTTGGAAGGCTCTGTGCTTGTTCACGTGTTGTGATATGAATCGTTTTTAAAGGAATGTTGTATTCTTTTGCCACTTCTTCTATGCATGGTACCCAATAGTCTGTAAAAGGACATTGATCTGTATAATATAATACAAAGCCCTGTTCATTGATATGCGGATGTTTGGCAAATTCTTTAAATTGTGGTGGATTACCTTCAGTGAATGGAAGATACATAAGTATAATACCATTATCTGATTCATCGGCTATCTTAAACCCTTTATGTGTCAAATATTTATAATCAGAAAGGAACTCCTTCTTACGTCCTTTGGACGATAGAATACAAACGCCTTTATAACCTTTTTGACGTGCATCTTCTAGACAATAGTTTAATAACTCACTTGAATAGCCATGTCCCTTCATCGAACCAGATACCCATAAACAATTGATATACATATAATTATTGCTTGTAATAGGTATCCAGGCATATTTATCAGGAATATATTCAATAAAGCATTTACCTCTTTCTTCACTGCGATAAAATACTAAACCTTCATCAAATCTTTCTTTTAACCATTCTTTCTTTTGAAGACTCTTCTTATTAGACATAGCACAGCATATATGTTCTGTGTCTATGTTGTCTTTATTAATAATAATATAGTTCATACATTCTCCTAGTAAAAAAGCCATGTGAATGGCTTGTTATGCGATTGGTGTATTCATAAATGTTTTATAGATAGGAATTTCATCTTCCTTGGATGAACCATAGAGGATATCTCCTTCTTTCTGGTCATTCAAACAATCACATTCCTTTAAACAATTATAAAGATGTTTACTTGTTCCATAGGCTCCATCAAACATTGGAATATCACCTAAAACTGTCGCTATTTGATCTTTCACAAATGGATAATGTGTACAGCCTAGTACGACACTATCTACTTTACCTTTATAAGGACCTATTAAATCTGTAAGTAACTCAATGAGATCTGGTTGATCTAAATTTCCCTGTTCAATACGTTTAGCAAGTCCATAACATGGAACTGGAATAATAGTGGCTGATTTATCATATCTTTCAGCTAATTGATGAAACTTATCTAAACGTAATGTATTGGCTGTTGCCATTACAAGAATACAGCTGTTCTTCTTAGATAAAGCTGCCGGTTTTAATGCAGGTTCTATACCAATGACAGGAATATCTGTATATTTTTCTCTTAATAATGTCACAGCAGCACTTGTTGCTGTATTGCAGGCAATTACGATGGCCTTTAAATGCTTCTTCTTATTCATGTTCTCTATCGCATTAAGAGTAAGCTGCTGGACATCTTCTAATGTTTTCTCCCCGTAAGGTGCATTAAGTGAATCACCAAAGAAATAAAGATTCTCTCCCGGCATCATTTCATGAATAGCCTGTAAGACACTCACTCCTCCAACACCTGAATCAAATACACCTATATATTCTTCTTTCTTCATACTGATAACTCCCTTTCGTTTTTTCATTATAGCACAATTATTCTTTCAAGGTCTATATTACTTAACCACTGGTTTTAGTTGTGATAAAATAGTATTTGAAAGGAGGTATTTATATGTCTATGAGTGAATTGTTGAAAAAGACAGTACTTGTAGGTATTGGTGCAGCTGCTGAGGTGGCTGATCGTTCTAAAGATTTAACAGATAGTCTTGCGAAAAAAGGTCAGGATACCATCAATAAAGGGCGTGCGATGAATGAAGAATTAAAAAGAAAAGCACGTGAAGACTTGTTAGAACATGTAGAAAACATGACTGAAGAAGAACGTAATGCTTTGCGCCAGAAGCTTGATGCATTAGATCATGAAGAAAATCAGTAATATTAAACGTATGAGAGAAATACTCTCTATCATCAAGAAACATGATATTAAAAATGGTCTGACTCCTATTAAGGCAAGAGAGATGATTGAAGAGCTTGGCCCTACTTATGTCAAATTAGGACAGATCATGTCAATGCGTAGTGATTTAATACCTCTCGAATACTGTAAAGAGTTTGAAAAACTAAGAGCGTCTATTGCGCCTCTTAGTTTTTCTACTATTCGTAGTATTATTGAAGAAGAACTAGGACAGTCAATAGAGAATGTATTTAAGGATATAGAGGAAAAGCCTATTGGATGTGCGTCTATTGCGCAGGTTCATTTAGGACATTTATTAAATGGTGATACAGTTGTATTAAAGGTTCAAAGACCTCATATTCATGAAATCATGGAAGCTGATGTACGTATTATGCATAAGTTTCCTCGCTTGTTGAAGATGGTGACGGGAACAGGTGATCTGATTGATTATCGTTCTATTATTGATGAATTATGGCGTACAAGCCAGACAGAGATGAACTTTCTCAATGAAGCGAATAATATGAATGTCTTTGCGAATAATCAAAAAGATATACGTTATATTAAAGCACCTCATGTCTATAATGAATATACAACCAATCATTTGCTTGTTTATTCTTATATTGATGGTATTCCTATTGATGCAATAAAGAGATTAAAGTATGAAGGATATGACTTAGATGAGATTGCCTTGAAGATGGCCGATAACTGTTGTAAACAGATTCTAGATGATGGATTCTTTCATGCAGACCCTCATCCTGGCAATATCTTAATAGATGAAGGTCAAATTGCCTGGATAGATTTTGGCATGATGGGAACTGTATCATCCTTTACTCAGCATATCTTATCCCTTGCTTTACAGGCACTCATTGAAGATGATATTTATGATCTAGAAGAAGCCTTCCTGATGTTAGTAACACCTGATCATGAGATAGATGAAACACAATTACTACAACAATTAAATTCAATTGTAAGTGAATATAAGGCAAAGAGCTTATCTGATTATAACTTCTCTGAATTAATCCAGAAATGTTTTGATATTGTGACAAGTAATGATATTGCGATACCAACAGAACTCACTTTACTGTGTCGTTGTTTAGTGACACTTGAGGGTACTTTAGAGAAGATCAGTCCTTCTTCTAATCTCATTGATATATTAATTAATCATAAGCGTAATACAGTACTAAAAGAGTTGGATTATAAGGATCAAGGATTAAAAATAGGTCATGATCTTTATAAGACACTAAAGAAAAGCTATGCATTACCTCAGATTGTCTATGATTTAATCAAGATGAGTAAGAATGGTCAGTTACATGTCAATGTGACTGAGAGTGATGATTACAATAGAACAACTTATCAAAAGAAGCAGTTCTCAATCATTATAAAAACAGTATTTAGCTGTATGTGTATGTTATGTGGTGTATTGACTGAGTCTTATTATATGTCTATTGTATTATTTACTATTTCTATGTTACTTGGTATAGATGTATTCTTTCACCTATGGAAGCTAAAAAGATGATTCCGTTTTTTTGGAATCATCTTTTTCTATTTGTTGGGATCAATCATAGTTAATTGAACTTTATGTCTTTGTTCATCAATTGTATCTACCCATGTCGTTACGATATCTCCTACAGAGACAACATCACTTGGGTGTTTAATACGGTTTTTACTCATTTTAGAGATATGGACAAGTCCATCTTCATGTAATCCAATATCTACAAAGGCACCGAAGTCTACGACATTGCGGACTGTACCTTCTAGCTTATCGTGCACATTAAGATCTTCTAAAGTCAAGATATCCTGTCTTAAGATTGGTCCATCATAATCATCACGATAGTCTCTTAAAGGTCTCATAATAGAGTCTAGGATATCTTTAAGTGTATAGTCATCAAGTCCTGTAAGTTCTTTAAGGGCTGCGATATTAGCCTGTGAGACAGCCTTCTTACAGCTATCTGTACCTAAATCTTTTGTAGTCAAGTTTAATGCCTTTAAGATTGCTTTTGTCGCATCATAAGATTCTGGATGGATATTCGTACGATCTAGTGGTTCACTGCCCTCTTCTATTCTTAAGAATCCGGCTGCCTGCTGGAAAGCCTTAGGTCCAATTTTAGGAATCTTCTTCATTTCTTTACGGCTCATGATCTTACCATTTTCTTCACGATAAGCGACAATACTATTGGCTGTTGCCGCATTGAGTCCAGATACATTTTTTAGAAGTGTTGGACTGGCTGTATTGATATTTACACCAACTAAGTTAACCGCTTTTTCTACAACGAAATCAAGTCTTTCTTTAAGTTGCGTAGCAGGAAGGTCATGCTGGTACTGTCCTACTCCAATAGACTGAGGATCGATTTTGATAAGTTCTGATAAAGGATCAAGTAGTCTTCTTGCGATAGAGATAGCACTTCTTTGTTCAACATGAAGATCTGGGAATTCTTCTATCGCTAGTTTTGAAGCACTATAAACACTCGCTCCTGCTTCACTGACTATTGTGTAGCTCACAGGTAAGTGATATTTCTTAATAGTACTTGCGACAAATGCTTCACTTTCACGACTGGCTGTCCCATTTCCAATCGCAATCAGGTTAACATCATACTTCTGACATAAGTCTACAAGTTTCTTTTCTGATTCCTTCACCTTTGCGACTGGAGGATGTGGGTAGATAACATCGACTGTAAGTTTCTTACCTGATTCATCAATAACTGCAAGTTTACATCCTGTACGAAAAGCTGGGTCAAAGCCTAAGATTCTCTTATTTTTCATCGGTGCCTGTAAGAGAAGCTTACCTAGATTATCAGAGAAGACATCAATACTTGCATCCTGTGCTTTTTCAGTAAGAGTATTTCTCACTAATCTTTCTAGTGATGGATAAGCGAGACGCTTTAAGCCATCATCAATGGCTTCATCTACATATTTTGCTGTTGGGCTCTTAGGATTCTTAATATAACGTCTTGCGACAAATGTTTTGATATAGTCTTCATTGATACTAATAGAGACATTGAGGATTTTTTCTTTTTCTCCTCTATCGATAGCCATAATACGATGTGTCGCAATACGTGAGACATTTTCAGAATAGTCATAATACATCTTATAGGTCATCTTTTCATCAACTGCGTTCTTCTTTTTAGATGTGACAAGTCGTCCATAATGCATCATAGAATCAACAATCTTATTACGTACTGTCATATCATTAGAAATCTTTTCCGCAATGATATCCTTAGCACCCTGAAGTGCCTTTTCTCTAGAAGTGATTGTATCATTCAAATAGGCATCTATATCTTTTTCATTAAATGTACGTGGTAAAGAAAGAAATGTTTTAGATAAAGGCTCTAGTCCTGCTGCAATGGCTACACTCGCTCTTGTTTTCTTTTTCTGCTTATATGGACGATAAATATCTTCTACCTGTGATAAACGTGTACAAGCTTCAACCATCCTCACAATATCATCATTTAAATGTCCAAGTGTTTCTATTCTTGCAAGAACTTCTTCTTTTCTCTTTTTAAGATTGACCTGATAGTCATATTGTTCCTGGATCACACGGATCTGTTCTTCATCTAATCCATGAGTGAGTTCCTTACGATAACGAGCAATAAAAGGAACTGTACAGCCATCTTCTAATAACTTTAATGTATTTCGTATCTGGTCTGTCTTAATATTTAATTGTTCTGAGATTTTAAGTATAATATCTTCCTGCATTTTTTTCTCCTTTATAAAAGGCTGATTGCTCAGCCTTATGCATGCTTATATAAATATATGATTGAAAGTGGTGGTAATTCTAATTGTCCGTTATAATCCACCATTTCTCCACTCATAAGATCCTGATAAGAACCATGTTCAATAGGTGGATAGATTGTATAAGGTGCATCATCAATATTTAATGCGACCACTATCTTTTCTCCTTCATAGTTTCTTTCTAATACATATTGTTTATTAGTCAATACAAGATCCTTATAATCTCCCATAGAGAGTGCTTTATGTCCTCTACGCATATGAATATATTTAGAAACTAAATCGGATAAATCATTTGGTGCAGGTGCATCAAGTTCTGGACGAAGTGGTGCATCAGTCACTCCTTGAATCTTTTCACCCTTAATACCCCATTCAGAACCATAATAAATACATGGAATACCAGGAACTGCCATGAGTAAGCCAAACACTAATGGTAGTTTTCTTTCATCAGTAAGAGTACTAGATATTCTATTCACATCATGGTTATCTACAAATGTAAGCAAGTCTCTTCCTCTATACATATCCATCGCATTTCTCTTTAGTGTATGAGCATATTCAAACATATTAAGAGAATTGAATGAAGACCAGAAAGCTTTATATGATGGATAATCAGTAATCGCATCTAATTTAGCTTCTGTATACATATAACCTGCATTATCACCTAAAACTTCTCCTAACATAAAGAAATCCTGTTTCTGACTCTTACAATGATCTGATAACATTGCCATAAACCATCTAGGTAATGAATAAGCAACATCTAGTCTTAAGCCATCAATATCAAAGCATCTGATCCAGTAATCGACTGCATCAAGTAAATAATGCTGAACATCAGGATTATCTAGATTTAATTTAACAAGCTCATAATGACCTTCCCATCCTTCATACCAGAATCCATCACCATAGCTTGAATCTCCATCAAAGTTGATATGGAACCAGTTAGCATATTGGCTTGAAGGTCCTTTTTCCTGGACATCCCTAAACGCAAAGAAGCCTCTTCCAACATGGTTGAATACACCATCCAACACGACCTTAATACCATGTTCATGGAGTGTTTTACATACTTCTTCAAAGTCTTCATTTGTACCTAAACGCGTATCGATGAGATTATAGTCACGCGTATCATAGCCATGTGAATCACTGTTGAATACAGGATTGAAATACACAGCACCTATTCCTAATTCTTCGAGATATGGTACAAACTCCTTGATTTTTAAAATACGATGAGCCTGGATATCGTCATTTTTTTCAGGCGCACCACAAAATCCTAGTGGGCAGATTTGATAAAATACTGTTTCTTGATACCACACAATTAACACTTCCTTTCTTTTCTATTATACTTCATTTTAAAGTATTATCCAATTCATTTATATTATTAGTAATGCCATTTTCTATATATCCATAATATTTGTATTATCACTAAATGTATCATTGTATATATCGATTATGTTCAGGATCATATTCGCCTAAGAGTAATTCTATCTTGTCTTCATCATAATCTAAGTAAACATAGAAAACATAAATAAGCAGATCTCTAATCTGTTCATGAATGTCTGCTCCATAATAAAGACGTAAGATCTTCTCACAGCTTAATGCAAAACCAAGAATATCTTCTGTATCTTTATAATCCTCATATATATGATCAATCATCCACCCCATTTCTTCATTGATGGAATTCTTGAGTAGTGTATATAATTGTTCCATATTAGTTCCTCTTGAAATAGTTCTGTATATCCTGTTGCGGAATGACTGCTACTTTATCTTCCTGGTAGTTATTCTTCCATGGACCTGTTTTTGCGAGTGTGACAAGTGTCTTTAAAGGATAACGAGAGAATGTATTGAGAATATCATCAATGAATTGTTTCTTTGAATCATCAAGATGATGATAAGCATCTTCAATGATCTTATAACGTACATCATCCTGAACCTTGAATGGGAATGTAGAGAATAGATGATAGACATCAGGATAAATCACTCCCTGCTTCCATGCTTCACAATGTTCATGAAAAAGAGGTTCAGGATAAGAATAAGCCTGAATAAAATAAAGATAGGATTCTAACTGCATAGGGGTCAATTCTTCTAATTTATAAAAAAGATATGAGATGACTTCTAGAATCTCTTTTGAACAGGAGAATTGTGATTTAAGTTCCAGGCAGCGATTGATTGCCTTCTTAAAGGCAGGTCCCATCTTTTCATGGTTCCTATTGACTAAATCCATCATATAATCAATATCACATAGCGCACTGTGAATAACTTGTGCATAATCAGGATGTGGTGTACTTCCCTGCAAATAACGTGTAATAGTGACTTCACCAAAGCCTAAAGCATAAGATAAGGGTGCTTTTCCTAGATGATAAAGAGACATCAAAGCTTCTATTTCTTCTTGTAGTGTAGTTTTACACATCTTATTCACCTTCTTCACATCCATTATAGCATATGATAGAATTTTTAAAAATATCTATCATATTCCTCGAATAAATAAAGAAAGTGCATATCATTGTGAATATGCACTTCCATGTGTGAATAGATTTTCTATTTCCAATAACATTTTCCCATACTCATTGAGCTTTGTATAAAGCTCATCATCATCAATCATCATAATGATTTCATTGTTACTGATCTTTGCATCATGCATATAACAGATAGCAGCAATCTTCTCCTTCATATCAGCGTCCAACTGATATGCACCCGCAATATTTGCGATAGTAGATGCCTGATCAGAAAGTTTATAAGACCGATTATGTGAAAATACATAAACGATAATATAATCCCCTTTAAAATTCTTATAAGGCATCAACAATTTTTGATAATTCAGCACATGCCTCACTTCCTCTTCTGTACCTATTATATCTGTACAACTTTTAATAAAGAAAGGTGTGGCAAAAGATTGGGCATGAAAAAAGAACACATTATAGTTCTAATGAACAGATATTCATTAGCTGTATTTTATGATTATTTATATAGATATAGTGATGAGTGAGGTTGATAGATTGTACAATTCCTGTGATTTTTGAATAAGATGAACCAGTATAATAGATGACCTCTACTTGATCACCTTCCTTTAACTGATGAATCTTCCAATCCAATTCATAACATTGATCTTCGCATAGTTCTTTTCTTGGAATAGATGTATCTTCTACAAGCAGTTCTTTAAATCCTTTAAGTGCATCAAAACTTAAAAACAAGCGTGCACGATCCACCTTCTTAGGCATTATGACCTCCTATTAATGTATTTCTCTTCTCTGTAGTCGCTTTTTCCTGTTTATTCATAAGCTTTAATATTGCATTCTTCCCATACTTATGACGAATAGAGACAATCGCTCTCTGCAGCTTCTTTTCTTCCTCTAATGCCTCTACATCACTAAATAAATCATAGGATTCATAGCACTCATCTAAAACATCTCCAAAAGAAATAGAAATCTGTCTGATCATTCTACCCTTCTTGACTTTTAGATGATAAAGAGAGATGAATTCATCCATAAGAATATTCAAGGAATTCGTACAAACAGTTAACTTCCTTGAACCTCCTGCCCATCCCCCGCCATCTGTACGTGAATAACCGATATAAAGACTAATATGATTTGTGACAAGATGTGATTCAACAAGTCTTAAAACATTCAATTCAACCATCTCTTTCACAACAAGTAATGCATCCTCATATTCATAATCAGAAAAGAGAACCTGTGAATTATTGACTGATTCATTCTTAGGACGATATTTCTTAATAGAAGCAATTGTAGCAGGTTCTCGTCCCCAGGCATGATCAATTATATATTCAGCATTAATCCCAAATTCCTTATAGAGCACCTCTTCAGGAATCTGTGTAATACCATGCATATCCACCACGCCTAGTCTTAATAGATGATTGGCTGTCCCACTTCCCATATGCCAGAAATCAGTAATTGGCAAATGATGCCATAAGTATTTCTGATAACGCTCTTCATCAAGTATGCCGATATTCTCTTTCGTATGCTTAGAAATAATATCAAGGGCGACTTTCGCAAGATAGAGATTGGTTCCTATACCACAAGTCGCAGTAATATGCGTCTCGTCAAATACTGCTTTCATCAACATTTTCGCAAACTCTTTCGCACTCTTATGATAAAGATGCATATAAGACGAAATATCAATAAAACATTCATCAATAGAATAGACATGAATATCATCAGGTGAGACAAAACGACAATAAATACGATAAATACGTGCTGAATATTCCATATAGAGATGCATACGAGGCATGGCAGTGATGTACTCAACCCCTTTAGGAATCTCAAATATACGACAACGATTATGAATCCCCATGCTTTTCATCTTTGGTGTAATTGCGAGACACAAAGCACCATTACCTCTTGTTGGATCCGCAACAACAAGATTTGTCTTAAAGGGATCAAGATGTCTTTCACTACATTCTACAGATGCAAAGAAAGTTTTCAAATCAATACATAGATATACTTTATTCATCATTCTCTCTCCTTCCTGTTATCACTATTATAATAAGCGGTGGTGCATATTTCAATATGTTTTGCACCATATTGATTATGTACATACATTGAGTGACGCATTTCATTGCACCAAAATGTAATTTATTGTATAATACCTAAAAAGAGGTGGATTCAATGAATTTTAAAGATTATCTAAAAAAGTATAAGGAAAAGATGGGGGTATCGAATGAGTATATTGCAAAGCAGTTAGGCGTAAATCGTTCAACTGTTACTAGATGGTTAAAAGGAGATACAAAAGTAACCAATCCTGAAGTCATAGAAAAACTCTCTTTTATATTAGGCGCTGATGTAGAATCACTTATTAATAATGAAGAACGTTTTGAAAAGCCCGTGCTAGGAGAAGTTAAAGCAGGTTATGACTTGCTTATTGATGAAAACTTTGAAGGCTATGAACAGGTCACACAGGATGATTATTATCGTGGTGATTTCTTTTTACGTGTCGTGGGAGATTCTATGTCGGGTGCACATATTCATGATGGTGATCTTTTGTATGTCAAGAAATGTCAGGATGTACCAAGTGGGACAATTGCGGTCGTCTTAATAGGACGTAGTGAAGTGACTGTAAAAAAGGTTATAAAAAAAGAAGGGTTACTGATTTTACAGCCAGCTAACCCTTCTGTAGATGCACGTTATTATTCTAAGGAAGAAGTGGAAAGTCTTCCTGTAGAAATTATTGGAAAAGCATTATATAGTCGTTCTGATTTAGTATAAGAATTCTTCAATCATTAATGTACTCATACGCTTTTTTAAGTCATCCAGTTTATCATCATCACCTAGACAAAAAGAAATGTGTTTATATTCTTCAAATAATGTCTTTCTGCAAGTGATTTCTCGTTGTCCGATTGTTGCATGATAAAGATGTTCCTGCGTAGTAATATTCATATTATGTTGTAATTCTTTTAAAGCTTTCTGGCCATTCAGCTTCATTTGTTGATTCTTTTCATCCTGATCATCCCTGCTTTCAGCATCAAACATATAAGCACAAATACTATAGTTCTTATGATGACATTCCCTAAATAAATCATGAATCATATAAGTGAAATCAACAAAGATACCTCCACCAGTACCACCAACAATACCAGATGCGATCAATACATTAATATGGTCTTCTCCAGCAATAGAGATCATCTTCTCAATAAGTGTCTTAAATTCACTTCTAATACCTTCATACACCTTTTCATCTCTAAAGATGCTCTGTCCGAGTGTTCTGTCACAATCTGTTCCACGAGGATCTAGGATAATGATTTCATCATTTGTTATATGTGTTTTCTTAACATGAGAAGTCATATCCACAATTCTCATTTCTACTCTATTTATATCATCATAATCATTTTTTATTTTACCTTTTAAGGAATCAATGACACCGCCACCAAGTCCTCCTAATCCTGCAATAATAATAGGATCTGCGAGATTCATGTTTCTACTAGATTGTAGCCCCATAAAATTATCCTCCATTTCTTACCACAAATAATTCAACCTTCACTATTCTAACATATTTTATACACATTACAATGAAAAATAGAAGAAGCTGTAAGGCTCAATTAAGAACCTTACAGCTTCCTTTTTTGCATATAATGAGATGCCTTGATGACAAGATAACGATCAGAATACTGATAGCCATTTCTCATCATATGTATATTGGAGAATTTCTTCTGGCATTTGAACTGATTATCTTCCCCATTATAATCAGCATTTGTTTTTTTCTCTTCTTTCATAAGATAATGCTTCCCCTCTTTCAATGCCATACTCTATTATACAGTAACAATTATATATTACAACAACCAAATATAACTATTTTTTATTTATATTCTGTTTATATATACAATTAGAAATATCATGCACAAATAATGACTTCCAGAAAAAAAGAATAGGCAATCACCTATTCTTCTACAAAATTAAATTTATCTTTGTTTCTTTCTTTGAATACTTCAAAGAGAACATTAGTCAATTCCGGTGTGATACCTAATAAGCCATCTACGCCCTCATCTTTAGTAGGCACTACTTCATAGATAGAGACCTGAGTTGTAGATTCATTATGTGGCATAAGGACGACATATGTACGTTCTTCATGAGTGAATTGATCAAGCATCTTGAATTCAATATCTGTACCTGATGCATCTTTTAGTGTAATAATATTTTTCATTGTATTTACCTCGCACACTCATTATGCCATAAGTGTATATCATACGACAATCTTTTTTAGCTGATCTGCCATTTTACATGGGAACCATTGTCATCTTTTGAGACAACTAATTGATCTTCTATTTCCTGTTTCAATTCTGATACGTGAGAAATAATACCAATTAGCTTAGTTCCTTCTGACATATCCATTAGTACTTTAACAGCTTCATCTCTTGAATGATCGTCAAGAGAGCCAAAACCTTCATCAATAAACATGATATCTAAATCAATACCTGCAGCACTTTCCTTAATCTCATCTGCCATACCTAAAGCTAAAGAAAGTGCAGCCATGAATGATTCTCCACCAGACAATGTATTAATTTCTCTTTCAGAATCAGTCACAAAAGAATAAACCATTAAGTCTAGACCCTTGTTTTTACCTTCTCCTGCCTGTTCAATATTCTTTAAATGTAATTCATACTGCCCAGCAGACATATCATAGAAACGTCTGTTGGCTTCAACAAGAATACGCTCTAGATATGTTCTTTGAACGTAGGTTTCTAAATCCATTCTAGACCCCGATACATTACCAGATAATTGGTTGTATAGAGTAGTTAATTGGTGGTTCTTATGAATCATTTCTTTTGCATGAGAAACAATCTTATCTAAGCTCTTTAATGATTCAGTGTTGTTTAAATAAGTATGTTCTTCCTCTTTTACGACTTCTAATTGATTTGAATATATATCTACTATATCTTGATAATCTTTTTCTAGTTCATCTAGTTCAGGAAGTGATTGACCATTGATACGTTTCTCTATTGTTTCAATTTTAGAAGAGACACTGGCATAATTCTTAGAATAATCCATATAAGCTTGATTGAAACGCTTTATATCTTCTTTTTGATACGTAGAAGTAAGATCCTGCCAAGAATCACATTTGTATTCTTCTACTAAGCTTGTATAAGCCTTAAAAGATTCATCTCTGCTTCTTTCTAGTTGAGGAAGAGATTCTTTATAGGATGTAATAAGTGTTTGACACTTATTATAAATATCTGTAGATATATTAAATTTCTGTTTAAAGTTCTTATAAGCTGTCTCTTCTTCCTGTTTATTCTTATTAAGTAGACTGATCGCATTTTGTGCTTCTTCTAATGAAGCATAGCTTAACTGGCTCTTTAATTGTGTAAGTGTAGAATTTAAAGAAGCAAGCTTGACTTCATATTGATGAATATCATCAGTCAGTGATTTTACATTCTCTTCATATTGGTTTAATTTTGTTTCTATTGTTTCTAGTTCTTTTGTAAGTACTTGATAACGACTCTTTCTCACATTGAGTTCTTCTACAAGACGACTGAGAGTTTGTTTCTCATTAAGAAGTGTTTCTTTAATAGAATTAAGTGTAGATTCACTAGAGAGTGTTTCACTTAGAATCTTTAAATCATTCTTGTATTTCCCTTTTAATTCATTTAAAGAATCATTTAAAGATGAGGCTTTTGCGCTTTCTGTTTCTAGTAATACAAATGCCTTATCTTTTTCTTTTCTCATTTTTTCTAGTTCTTCTTTAGTGGCTACTTCTCCATCTTTTAAAGAAGCCGGAAGTGGATGGTGGATAGAACCACATACAGGACATGGAGTACCTTCTTCAAGTGTTCTTGCAAGTAAACCTGCCTGTACATCTAGGAAGAGCTTATTAGCTTCTTCATACAGTCTATTCTTCTGATTATAAAGAGTACTTAATCTTGTATATTCGTTTTGTGTTGAGACGAGATCTTTTTCTTTTTTAGAAATAGATTGATAGTCTTTAACGAGGTTGTTGTAAGAATCAAGCTTAGTCTTGAATTCCTTATGTTTTGATTCTAGAATAACCTGTTCTTTTTCTACATCCTTGAGTGTTTCTAGTTCTGCTTTACCTTTTTCCTGTTTTAATAATAAAGATTCTTTGTTTTTATTGAGTAAAGTAAGCTGTTTAGTAGAATTATCAATAGATTTATTAATATTAGATATATTATTTTCTATTATTCTTAATTGTTTTCTATTTTCTAAATCTTTTGTCGCTTTATCATATTCTTGTGTATATAAACGAACAGATTGTTCGTATTTTGTATCTACAGTTTTCTCTTCTTCTTTTAAGTTTTCATACTGGATGCGTAGTTCTGGCTCTCTTTTGCGTTCATTTTCTAGCTTGTTTTGCGTATCTGTATATTGTTTTTGATCTTTTGTATAAGAGTTATATGCCTGCAAGATATTATAAGCATATTCAATTTTCAAAGAGAGCTTATAGTTATTTTCTATCTCTTCTTTTTGATTATTTAAGTTAACGAGCTGCTGCTTTGCCTCTTTTAGAGCTTGATAATCATTAAGAAGTTGTTTTGCTTGATCTAGATTTGTTTTCTTTTCCTCTTTTAATACATTAGTCTTACTTAATGCATCTTTATCCTTATTAAGAGTCTCTTCTAATACCTGACAATAAGATTCTAACTCATCTACTAATTCATTGAGATAAGAGATTTCCCCTCTTTGAATCGCTTCAATAAGGAAGACAAGATTTTCATGTTCTTCACTTACATGAATATGCCCTACTTCACTCATACATCTTGTTTTGATATCACTAATACTCTTTTCTGTTTCTTTTCTTCTATTGTTGAGTTCTTCTACAATATCATTATAGATTTCTGTATGGAAAAGCTTTCTAAAGATTTCTTTCTTCTCATTAGATGATTTACGCAATACATCCATGAATTCACCTTGCGCAATCATTGCGACCTGCATGAACTGTTCTTTAGTGAGATGAATGATATCTATGATTTTCTTATTGGCTTCTTTTTGAGGATACTCAGACCCATCTGGCATCATTAATGCGATACTACCTGATTCTGCTTTTTCTTTTCTTAAACCTTTTTTTGCCCCTGCTTTATAGTATGTATAATGCTGGGGTATACGATGAATGGTATAGATTTTTTCATCATCACCATAGCCTTGTGAGAAGGTCAATTCTACATAAGGTTTAACGTCTAGTGAGGCAAATTGGCTTTGTAAGAGTGTGCCTGTTTTCTTATTTAGAGTAGAACTACTTTCTCCATATAATGCGAATACAATCGCATCAAAGATAGTTGTTTTACCTGCTCCTGTATCTCCAGTAATTAAAAACAAATTCTGATTTGGTTCTCTAAAATCAATGACTGTTTTAGATGCATAAGAACCAAAGGCTTCCATTACGAGTTTAATCGGTTTCATTTTATACTCCTTTCACATGGTTGATGATATCTTGTAATAAGTCTTTTTCTTCTTCATCAACACCATTTAAGAAATCAGTACATAAAGAGAATGGATCCATTTTAACATCCTTCTTTACAACTGCCTGATAGTTATTCTTTCTTATGTTTTCTCTTCTTATTTCTAGTAATCTAGGAAATGCATTTTTTAGCTTTTCCTGCATTTCAAAGATATTGAGATCCTTTTTATCAGTGAGTACAACTCTCACAAAATCATCACAGGATTGATTTAATACATCTTTAAGTTCTCCTTCTATGATTCTTAGATCATGAAGTGGTTTTAAAGGAAGTACCTGTGTTTCTACAACACCCTTTTCTTTCATTTCTATTTCTATAATCCCTTTGTCCTGCCCTGCTTCACTCATAGAATAAGGTAAAGGTGTACCGCAATAACGATAGACATCACTTCCTACCTTCATAGGCTTATGAATATGTCCTAGAGCAGCATAATCAAATGGGAGTAATACTTCTCCACTCACTTCATCGATGTTACCAGCCGTACGTATTTCAGAGTCAGTTCGTTCTATGTCTTCTGCTTTCTTATTAACTGGTAGATAGAACTGGTGAGAAATCAATACGTTTCTATCCTTTGTATTCATTTCTTCTCTTTCTATCAGTTTCTTAATTGTTTCACTATAAGAGTAGTTTCTTCCATCGTTAGTACCAATAATGTTTTTAACCATGGAAGGTTTCACAAAAGGAAGAAGATAAAAATGAACAGGTCCATAGTTATCATTTAAAGTAATTCTTTCAATATGATCTTCTTCTTTTTCAGGAGGGTTACCTACCATATA
>NZ_DBPF01000045.1:0-6662 GCF_002299355.1 Catenibacterium sp. UBA627 | reverse complement strand
GCACTATCATGATTACCAGAAATCATCATAATAGTAGATTGGGGTACTGCTTCCTTTAAAGATGTCACAAAAGAGTCAAATAGACTCACTGCTTCAGCACTAGGAACAGCTTTATCATATATATCACCTGCAATCATAATGACATCAGGTTGTCTGTCTTTTGCGTATTGTACAATTCTATTAAGTATATATTGTTGGTCTTCTGTTAAGTCTCTATTCATTAGCTTTAAGCCAATATGGAGATCAGATAAATGAAATAGTTTCATTATTATTCGTCCTTTCTGTGTCAAGATAAGTTTATTATACACCATCTCTATATTCTATGTCTGAAATTCATGCTTGATAATACCTTGAAATAGGTGTCATAGAAAAAAATATAAAATTGTTTAGTGTAGACAAAAAATAAGACAATATACAACAATCAGTATTATAATAGTACTAGAAAACAAATTGATTGGAGTTGTATAGTATGTCTTATTTTGATCAAAGAGAAGATTCTATATTGTTGATGGATGAATCTCTTCTTAATTTATATGATGAACAATTTGAATACAGTTCATTCAAATCTTTAATTTCTAAAAAATATGATCAATCTAATGTGTTTATGAATCATCTTTTTGATTCCATTGAACAGGATGATGATGTGAATTTAGTCGTTGATCTGTCAGATGAGTTGAAAGAAAAATACAAAAAGGGATTACTTAGATTCGATAAAGATAAGAATGGCAACATGTATGCGCAGTTACGAGATGAGAAGAATCATTACGGTAAGAAATTAAACATCAAAGAACAAGTGAATGAAAAGGATTTGATTATTGCATCACAGTTAAATGTCATCAAAGATGTATTAGCTGATATTGTAGATACATTAGAAAATATTGAAGAGAACATCAGTCATATATTGATGGAGTTTCATAATGATAGAGTAGGATTATATTATAGTGGTTTATCTCTCTATCTAGAAGCATTACAGGTAAGTGACGCATCTTTGAGAAAAGAACTAATAGCTCAATCATTGAAATCTCTCAATGATTCACAGGCTCAAATTATTCAGGAATTCAAATCTGATATAGCTTTCTTAAGATCACCTCAATTCAATAAGATAAAAAGAAAGAAACACGATTGTCTTGTAGAGAAAATGCAGAACATTCATGTTTGTTTTCAGACGATTAATAGAATCATCACCTTAAAAGCAATGATTTATTTTGATAATAATCAATTCAATTCTATGCTGATGGTTTGTAATGAATACCAGAGGTTCATAAAAGCTATCATAAAACCAAACGTGGGATTTTTGATTGAATGTGATCCAAGAGATGACAAACTCATAAATGGTACTTGGAGTAAAAGAGCGAATGCATTACTTGACTACAAAGAAATTCAAAACAAATTAAGAGCTATACAATACAAAACGGAGGGTAATTAGTATGGATTTGAGGAAAAAGGCTTGTCCTAATGAATTTTGTAAGACACATAGAAAAAAGAAATTTAATTCAAAGGTTAACTATTGTCCTGAGTGTGGTGAGAAATTAATCTATGTTTGTAAGTCACATGGCTGTTTTAAACCATTGGATGAAGCAGAATCTGAACATAGTTATTGTAATGAATGCCGTACAAAACGAGAGGATAGAAAAGAAAAAGCAATACATGTGGCGAAAAAAGGAGCTGAGGTTGCAGGTTTTGTAGCAGTACCAGCAATAAAAGTATTAAAGAAAGAGGCACCAAAAATAGCTGAACAGGTAGCAGAGAAGGCTGTGAATGTAGCAGCTGAAGTGATAAAAAAGAAGTTATAGCATAATTGAGAGGATATTCACTGTAGTGGGTATCCTCTTTTGTTAGTTATAGAATAGATTTTTGCATATGATTACAGTTTTCTAGTCTAAAAAAAGAAACAGCAATCCGCTGTTTCTCTCACGTTAGATTCCAAACTCTCTTGCAAGTTCTTCATCTACTTCATCTGCAGTAAATGTTTTACCTTCTTTGATAGATTCAATACCTTTTCTTAATTCTTTGTCTAGTTCTTCTTGTGTCCTACCACCAATTGCGGTTGGTTCTGTATATGTCATATCTATCACCTCTTTAGTCTATAGTAAGCATTATCAACATGTATTACAAGACAAAAAGATAAAAGAATATACTTTCTATACTGTAAACAATAATACTACAAAACCCATAAGTACAAACAATACAGGTAGAATAATCGCAATGAATCTATTAGATGCTTTCTTATACCAATAAGGAATTAACGATAATCCAAATAGAATTATACTAGCTGCAAATAGATAATCACCTTCCATGATACCTACACAGCCAAATAGAGCTATACCTACACCAATAAGAGTACGAATAATATCAGATATAAGAAATACAGAACCTATTGCTTTTTTCTGTATTCTTTTTCTTTTCATCTTCTTTTCATATCTTGTATATTCATTGTCTAGAGTACTATCACATACAGGACATTTCTTCATTCCCGGTTCTACTCTACATCCACATTTAGGACAGATCATTATTTCACCTTCTCATAAGCTATTCTAGGTGTGCCATCTTCTACATAGATAATTCCTGTTTCTTGAAAACCATTTTTTAATACAACCTTCTGCATAATCTTATTATCTTCATGTGTATCAGCTCTTAGATGTGTACATTTTTCACTACAGAAATCCACTGCTTTCTTAAAAACTTGATGCATAATACCATCACTCGCAATGCGATGAATCGTACCATAAGTACTGTGATCAAGCCATGCACCTTCTATTTCCTTATATGTAGGATCTTCTCCTATAATAAACGCAAAGACACTATGTATAATAGAATCTTCTTCCATTACAAAGAGTTGATGTTTATGAATGTCTTCTTCTAATGTTATTTGATCAGGATAACGGCTGTTCCACTGATGTGGGTTCCCTGTTTGTCTCATAAATGCTTTCGCAATATCATATATTTCTAATATTCTTTCTATATCTTCTATTCTTGCTTCTCTAATAATCATGATTCATCCTCCCTACCACCATTTAATCAAACAGGGTTAATCTCTGTCAATATATAAAACAGGAGAAGCTCCTATTAACCTTTAGATGTATCACTTAATACCAACATATTTCATTATAATCCTCCCTCAGAACTTAACAGATTATGTTTATTCATTTTGTAATATACTAATCCTACTAAATCCGCAAGTGCCCAGCCTATTGGGACTGACCACCATATACCAATGACTCCTAGTGCTGGTATAGAAGATAAAATATAAGCTAAAACGACTCTTGTACCAAGTGAGAATACTGTAAGAACAACACTCATACCTGGTCTTCCTAAAGCACGATATAAACCATATAACAAGAATAAACAACCTATACCGATATAGAATGCACCTTCTATTCTTAAGTAGCGTACACCTTCTAGGATGATGCTTGTTTCTTTGGCATCTACAAGGATCATCATTAAAGGTCTAGCAAATATATAAACTAGAATAGAAATGACTATACAAAATACTGAAGAGATACGAATAGCTTCTTTGAGTCCTTTTTGTATTCTTTCTTTTTCTTTGGCTCCATAGTTTTGAGCAATGAATGTAGAAAAGGCATTTCCAAAATCCTGTACAGGCATATAGGCAAAGGCATCGATCTTTACTGCAGCTGCAAATGCAGCCATAACGACTGTACCAAAACTATTGACTAATCCCTGTACCATAAGTATTCCTAGATTCATGACAGATTGCTGGATACATGTTAGAAGTGAGAAAGAGATGATCTGATTGATTCTTTCTTTTTTTAAATAACTGATTTTAAATATGACAAGTACTTCTTTATAACATAGAAGTGTATAAAGCATGATGCCTATACCTGATACATATTGAGAAAGTACTGTGGCAAGGGCAGCACCCTCGACTCCCATCTTTAATACAAGTACAAAATAGAGATCTAGAATAATATTCAAGATAGAAGAGATGGCAAGAAAGATGAGTGGAATGACTGAATTACCAATGGATCTTAAATAAGCCGTAAAGAAGTTATATAGGAATATCGCAATGATTCCCATAAAGATATATAAGAGATAACATCGCATATCACCCCATACCTCATGAGGCACTCTTAAGAAGAGTTTAAGTGCATCTAGACATATATAAGCAATGATATTAAGTAATATGGATATGAAGGCGATAAAGAAGAAGGAGGCACATAGATCCTGTTTTAATCCTTTTTCATCTCTTTGTCCAAATCTAATAGAAAAGAGTGCACCACTTCCCATACATAAGCCTAATATAATAGATGTAATAAAGGTCATCAATGTAAAGGATGACCCAACAGCTGCAAGTGCTGTTTTTCCTAAGAACTGCCCTACTATTAAAGTATCAGCAATGTTGTAACATTGCTGCAGGAGATCACCTAATATCATAGGTATCGCAAACAGCAGCATTGATTTTATAACAGGTCCTTTTGTAAGATCCTTATTCATTGTATACCTCCTATTCGTAAGTTATAACTTACGTTATGTAACTATTATAGTATGATAGTTTACTTATATCAACTTGTGATTCACTTTTAGTAATGATAAGATAGATAAGACAGGAGTGATTTGTATGTATTTAAATGGTTTAGATGAGTTAGATCAGAAGATTATTCAATTATTAGTAAAGAATGCACGTATGTCCTATTCTGATATAGGTGAGAAGATCGGTATTTCTAGAGTTGCAGTAAAAGCCCGTATTCAAGCTTTAGAGAATAAGGGCATTATTGAAGAATATACAACAATTATCAACCCACAGAAGATTAATGGTGCTGTATCCTGTTATTTTGAAATAGAAACAAAACCTGATAGTTTTAAAGAAGTAACAGATATATTAAATAAAAATAATATAGTCACTCAGATTTATCGAGTGACTGGTAGAGATAAATTGCACGTCCATGCAGTGGCATCTTCTAATGAAGAAATGGAACGTTTTCTTCATGATGTTATAGATACACTTCCCGGTGTATTAAGCTGTAGTTGTAATATTATATTGTCACGTGTAAAGGATATAAAAGGACTCAGACTTTAAAAGGCCAAAGCGATTGCGCACTGATCTTTTTTAGATTAAATCTCCCATTTCATAGGCTTGTTTATATATATATCCTGATTCTTTACTAAACCTGCATCCATGACATTTGTGGCATAGAGCTTACTCTTTATTTCATATTCTTCTAGATGTTCTACAAAACCGTCGAGGTCGCCTAGTGATCTTTCTACGATATCCTCTCCTAGACCCGCAGAAATAATATAATAAACATCTTTTTTACCTAAATGCTCCCAGATAGGATAAGTACGAACAATGAATGCTTTCATTTGTGCACTGATTCCATAGAAATAGACTGGTGTCGCAAGTACGAGTACATCTGCTTTTTGATAAAGATCAAGTATATCGGCCATATCATCTTTAAGTATACATGTTCCACCATTTCTCACACATCCATCACACGCTCTACAAAAGCCTATATTTTGATCTATGATACGTATCATGTCTACATGATGTCCTTTGTCTTGTGCCCCCTGCATGAATTGATTGCATAGTAATTGTGAGTTTCCATTTCTTCTAGGTGAGCTAGATATGATTAATATGTTTTTCATTCGTCATCATTCCTTTCATGTCAACTATATTGCTTATATTAGAGATATGTTTTAATTCATATTTTTTAGTTAACTTAATTATAATGCAATTAACGTGCTATGCATTGTATTTTTCGTGCATTCAATATATAATGTATTCAGAAAGGGGTTGATTGTATGGCTGGAAATACAACAAATATCAGTATTCGTATGGATACAGAATTAAAAGCACAGGCAGATATACTATTTTCTGAATTAGGTATGAATCTTACTACAGCATTTAATATCTTTGTACGCCAGTCACTTCGTGAGGGTGGTATTCCATTTAAAATAAGTATAGAACAACCTAATAAAGAAACTGTTGCTTCTATGTTAGAAGCGAAAAGAATTGCAAAAGATCCTTCCGTAAAAGGTTATAATGACCTTGATGAATTATTTGCTGACTTAAAACGATGAAAGAAAACAAATATACCATCAAATACACAACCAGTTTCAAAAAAGATTATAAACGTGCTATAAAGCGTGGATTAAAAATTGAATTATTAAATCAAATTATCACCTTACTTGCAACTGGTGAGTCCTTACCAGATAAGTATCGTGACCATGCATTATCTGGAGATTGGGCAGGTTATCGAGAATGTCATATTCTATCTGACTGGCTACTCATTTACTACATAGAGGAAGATGTTCTAGTACTGACGCTTGCTAACACTGGCACACACAGCGATTTGTATATTTAACAAACTGTCTGCCACCGTACAGGAAATAACTGTACGGTTTTTTATATAAAAAAGAATATAATCGTAATGAAAAACTCATTAGTTAAGCTATTAGCATTTCTGACTAGAATCATAATAACTTAACCTTCTGCAGGTCATTGTATAATTCCAATCATTACAACATAATTAAAACAAAGTAATTAATATAAGTTAAACGATAAATGTGAGAATACTAATAAACATGGATATCATAATAGAAGGAACTAATGCTTTTATTATTTTTTCAATCTAGATTTCATACATATAAATATTTAGACAAAAAATAGCGAAGTATTCATTTTCGAACACTTCGCCTTACTT
>NZ_DBPF01000047.1:587-9883 GCF_002299355.1 Catenibacterium sp. UBA627 | reverse complement strand
AACCAACTGAGCTACAGGCCCATTTCTTGACTGCTCACCTATAATACCATGTAGAAATACACTCGTCAATAAAAAAAACATAAAATTAAACTGCAAATAAATAAAGTCCCATAAGGGACTTTATTCGTTCTTAGTTTTCTTTTAAATGGGCAATATCGATATATGAAGGAATACCATTCTTATAACTAATAGCGATTTCACCCTGGATTAATGGATATAAGTAATCATAAAGTTCTTGAGTGATATCATTACCTTCTTTAGTAATCCATTCTGCTGGAACTTTCTGTTCTAGGTTCGCAATATCCTGTACATTACTATAGATACATTCTACAGTATATGGATCATTGCTAGTTCTTTTAACACCCATCATAACATTTGTATGATCAGCAAGTGCTGTTTCTACAGCCTTTTTACCAATAAAGAAAGATTCATCAATATCTACTTTAGAGGCAATATGCATTGCACATCTTTGTAGTACATTTAATTCGATACTTCTTACTTTACATCCAAAATGTTCTTTACAGATATTTTCTAATACCTTACCAGTACCAAAATGGATTGGATGACCAAATGCATCATACTGCTGTGAATCACCACTATCTAAGAAGTTTCCGTTTTTATCATGAATACCTTCACTTACTGCAATCATGATAGAAGACTTTTCTTTGAACTTTTCTTCAATATCCTTCAAGAAACGTTCTTTATCAAATACGACTTCCGGTAAATAAATGAGATCAGGGGCATCATTACATTCAGTTCTTGCAAGTGCACTTGCAGCAGTTAACCAACCTGCATTACGTCCCATGATTTCTACAATAGTAATTGCATCTAGCTTATAGATAGAAGAATCATAAGCAATTTCTAACATAGAGCTTGCAACATACTTTGCAGCTGAACCAAAGCCTGGAGTATGATCTGTACCCATCAAATCATTATCGATAGTCTTTGGAATCCCAATGAAGTGGATAGGGGAATTGATTGTTTCACCATAAGCTGCAAGTTTAGCCACAGTGTCCATAGAATCATTTCCACCAATATAGAAGAAATCAGTGATTTCTAAATCATTAAATTTTTTAAATAACAAGTCATAAGTGTCTTTATCATCACTTACTGTAGGCAGCTTATAACGACAGCTTCCTAAATACATTGCTGGGGAATGCTTTAATGCATCGATTTTTTCCTCAGAATTAAATGTTGTACCTAGATCCATGAAGTGATCTTCTAATAGTCCCTGGATACCATTAATCATACCATAGATATGAGTAAATCCTTCTTCCTGGCATTGAGTAATAATACCTGCAAGAGAGGCGTTGATGGCAACCGTAGGCCCACCAGACTGACCAATAAAACAGTTTTTCGTATTCATTTTATGCTCCTTTTGTATATTTCATCCCCATTTTAACATCAAATGCATTTGATAGAAAGATTTATCTAAAAGAAAACGGCAGAATGCATCACTCATAAGACATGACGGGTATAGAACATGACAATTAACACATTAGAGTATTCAACTATTTTTCAGGCTGAATTAGATAAACATCTTATGAAGTATAGAAATATATATGGTTTAGAAACAAAATACACAAAGAGAATTAATTATAGTATTTTATTGCATATCAGCGTATAATGGTAGATAAGGAGGATTGAAAGATTATGTCTAAGAAGTATTTATCTATGGATGGTAATACTGCTGCCGCTCATGTTGCGTATGCATTTTCTGAAGTAGCAAGTATCTATCCAATTACCCCTTCTTCACCAATGGCTGAACATGCTGAAGAATGGGCTTCACAGGGAAGAAAAAATATTTTTGGCTCTGCTGTAAACGTAGTTGAAATGCAGTCAGAAGCAGGTGCTGCTGGGGCTGTACACGGTGCTTTACAGGGTGGTGCTTTAGCTACTACATTTACTGCATCTCAGGGTCTATTATTAATGATTCCTAACCTTTATAAGATTCAGGGTGAAATGCTTCCAGGTGTTTTCCATGTAGCTGCAAGAGCTCTTGCAACTAGTTCATTAAATATCTTTGGGGATCATCAGGATGTTTATGCCTGCCGTCAGACAGGTATTCCTATGCTTTGTTCACATTCTGTACAGGAAGTTATGGATTTAGCTGGTGTTGCACACTTAACTGCAATTAAAGCAGGTGTACCATTTATCCATTTCTTTGATGGTTTCAGAACATCTCATGAAATTCAGAAAGTAGAAGTTCTTGATTATGAAACTTTAGCTTCATTAGTAGATTATGATGCAATTAAGAAATTTAAAGCAAACGCACTTAACCCACATACTAATCCAGTAGAACGTGGTGGTGCAGATAATGATGATATCTATTTCCAGAGCAGAGAAGCTCAGAATAAACATTATGATGCAGTTGTAGAAATTGCTGCAGATTACATGAAGAAGATTTCTGAAATTACTGGTAGAGAATATGCACCATTTACATACTATGGTGATCCAGAAGCAGATAGAGTTATTATCGCAATGGGTTCAGTAACTGAAACTATTAAAGATACTATTGATGAAATGGCTAAAGAAGGAGAAAAGGTTGGTGTAATCAAAGTACATCTTTATAGACCATTCTCTGCAAAATATTTAAAGGCTGTTTTACCAGCAACTGCTAAGAAGATTGCTGTACTTGATCGTACTAAGGAAATGGGTGCTACTGGTGAACCATTATACCTTGATGTATGTTCAGTTATTAGAGATGCTGATACATTGGTTATTGGTGGTCGTTATGGTATGGGTTCTAAGGATACTACACCTCAGCATATCAAGGCTGTTTATGATCACTTAAATTCAGATAATCCATTTACAGGATTCACAATTGGTATTAAGGATGACGTAACTCATTTATCATTACCTGATGTTCATGGATTCCATATCAATTCTGGTGTTACTCAGTGCTTATTCTATGGTTTAGGTTCTGATGGTACTGTATCTGCAAATAAGTCTTCTATCAAGATTATTGGTGATAATACTGATTTATACTGCCAGGCTTATTTCGCATACGACTCTAAGAAGGCTGGTGGAGCAACTCGTTCTAACTTAAGATTTGGTAATAAGCCAATTAGAGCAACTTACTATGTAAATAGAGCAGACTTCATCTCTTGTTCATTAGACAACTACTGCTTAAAGTATGATATGTTGAAGAACTTAAAAGATGGTGGACGTTTCTTATTAAATACTGAATTTACTAAAGAAGAAATCGCTGATTATCTTCCAAATAGAGTAAAGAAACAGTTAGCAGATAAACATGCTAAGTTCTATATTATTAATGCCAACAAGATTGCTAGTGAAATCGGTATGGGTAGACGTACAAACACTATCCTACAGTCAGCATTCTTCGCATTGAATGAACAGATTCTTCCAATCGAAGAAGCTGTTACTAAGATGAAAGAAATGGCTAAGAAGTCTTATAGCAACAAGGGTGAAAATATCGTTCAGGCTAACTATAAGGCTATCGATGCTGGTAAAGATGCAATTGAAGAAGTAACTGTAGATCCAGAATGGTCTAACTTAACTGTATTACCATTAAGAAAACCAACTGGTGATGATTACTTTGATAACTTCGTAGCTCCTATCAATGCTCTTGAAGGTTATGACTTACCAACTTCAGCATTCTTAGATAAGCTTGATGGTACTATGCAGAATGGTGTTGCAATTAAAGAAAAACGTGCAATTGCTATTCAGGTTCCTAAGTGGGAAAAAGACAACTGTATCCAGTGTAACCAGTGTGCTATGGTATGTCCTCATGCAACAATCCGTCCATTCTTAATGACTGAAGAAGAAATCAAGAATGCACCAGAAGATATTACTAATGATGTATTAAAACCAATTGGTAAGGGTGTTGAAGGATTATCATTCCGTATCCAGGTTTCTCCTGATAACTGCGTAGGTTGTGGATTATGTGCATCCGTATGTCCAGGTAAACGTGGTGAAAAGGCACTTACAATGGTTCCAGTTAAGGATGAATTAGAACATTCTGCTTTATCTGAATATGTATACAACAATGTAGAATATAGAGATGACAAGTATCCTACAACTACAGTGAAGGGTGTTGGATTCATGAAGCCTTACTTTGAAGCATCTGGTGCCTGCGCTGGTTGTGGTGAAACTCCATATTATCGTTTAGTTTCTCAGTTATTCGGTTCTGATATGAGAATTGCGAACGCTACTGGATGTTCATCAATCTATACTGGTTCAACTCCATCTACTCCATGTACTACTGATAAGAATGGTCATGGTATGGCTTGGGCTAACTCATTATTCGAAGATAATGCTGAATTTGGTTTTGGTATGAAACTTGCAGAAAACTACATGTCTAAACATATCTTAGAAATCATTGAAGCAAATAAGAATGATGTAGAGCCAGAATTAAAAGAAATTCTTGAAAAATATGAAGCTGTTAAGGGTCAGAGAGTAGAAGAAAAGGCTCTTTATAACGAATTAGTAGAAAAAGTTGAAGCTTCAGCTAATGAACCTATCAAGGAATTACTTGATATGAAGGGTGAATTAGTGACTAAGTCTCAGTGGATCATCGGTGGTGACGGATGGGCTTATGATATCGGCTACGGAGGATTAGACCACGTTCTTGCTAATGATCAGAATGTCAATGTATTAGTTCTTGATACAGAAGTATATTCTAACACTGGTGGACAGTCTTCTAAATCATCACAGGCTGCTTCTATTGCGAAGTTCACTGCAAGTGGTAAGAAGGTTGCTAAGAAAGACTTAGCTCAGATTGCTATGGCTTATGGTCATGTATATGTTGCACAGATTGCTTTAGGTGCTAACCCAATGCAGGCTATTAAGGCTATGAAGGAAGCTGAATCTTATGATGGACCATCATTAATTATTGCTTATGCACCATGTAATGAACATCATATCAAGGGTGGATTAATTAACTCTTCAAGACAGGAAAAATGGGCTGTTGAATGTGGTTATTTCAACTTATTAAGATACGACCCACGTTTAACTGAAGAAGGTAAGAACCCACTTACAATTGATTCTAAGGCTCCTGATTATTCTAAGTTCAAAGACTTCTTAATGAGTGAAAACAGATTCTCTCAGTTAGTTAAGATCAATCCTGAAAACGCAGAAGCATTATTCGATAAGTGTCTAGCAGATGCTAAACGTCGTCGTGCAAGAGCAGAAGCACTTGCTAAAGATTTTGATGCTGCTGAATAATTCATACGAAAGAGATAGTAGAAATGCTATCTCTTTTCTTTATATTCATAACATATTAAAAAGATAGGTATATTGCTTGCTATTTGTATTCATTATTTCTATACTAGGAGTGGGTGATGGATATGAAGAGTGTACTTATAAAAGATACAACAAGAGAAGAAAGAAAAAGAATCATACAAGAAGCATTGGACTGTAATGATTCTGCAGGATGTGAGAACTGCAGTGGATGCGGCTTGTTTGGGGCTGGAGATCCCTTTGAAATGTATGAAGATTATATAGAAGGTAAAAGAGAAATCAAAGAAATTAATATGGATTTTGTATCACGCTACTTTGTGAGAGGTTAATCACATCGTAATATAAAGAGATGTCATATCATTGTGTGTACTAAAAAACAGGGATTTTTTTAAATCCCTGCTTTTCTATTTCATGATTTCGTTGTAGATATCATCAAGATTTACAACACTTGAACGATCAGTAAATTTAATCTTGATTGGATCATTTTCTTCATATCTTGGAATAATATGAATATGGAAATGATGCACTGTCTGACCAGCGACTTCTTTCGCATTAGTAAGAATATTACATCCCTTTGCATGCATATTCTCTACAATCTTATTTGCAAGCTTCTGAGCCACTTTCATACAATGTGCCATCACTTCTGGGTCTGCTTCTAAAAAACTATCATAATGTTCCTTAGGGATGACGAGTGTATGTCCATTAGTCGTCTGTGATAAATCCAAGAATGCAATGCAAGTATCATCTTCATATACAACTTTGCCAGGAATTTCCTTAGCGGCAATCTTACAAAAAATACAATTATCCATCATATAAAACCTCCTGTATTCATTCTAACACAAAAGAGACGTTTTCACGTCTCTTAGTCCACATATTTACTAGAAATTTTCTTGATCTGTTTCTTAACCTTTTCATCTTCGACAGTGAACTTATATTTCTTTAAATAATAAGTTTCAATATCTGTTTTCACATCGCCAAGGTTTAATAAGTTTTTAACAATATCATTCTTCTGAGCACTTTTATCAGTGTTGTATGCATATACAACTGCATATTTACCAGTACTTAATTTTACAGCTTCCTTGTATACACCATCAGTCTTTAATGAAGTAAACTTGCTTAAAGCTTTGATGATCTTCTTATCAACTGTAGTAGTAGCACTCTTGCTGCATACAAAACCTAAATCAGTAGAACTAGAAGTATTCGCATTCATTAAAGCAGTCATTGCATCTGCACTAGTCACTGTCTTTAATGCCTTTAATGCTTCAGATTCTTTGCTGTATTCAACAATCTTTAAATAAGAAACATTATATTTCTTACATACATCATTGAACTTTGTATCTAAATATTTTTCTTCTAATAGTTCAGATTTTGCTTCTGGTACAATGACTTCCTTCTCAAAAGTCTTGGCATCACTATATCCCTGATTCTTTGCATAAGTTTCAAATGAACCAGAATATTCAGCATAACGCTGTTTAAGTTCTTTTGCTTTTGTATTAATTGCATCTTTATCAGTAATCTCTTTTGCAGTGATTTTATTATATGCTTCATTTAATACTTCATTAGCACCGTAGTTATCTAATAAGTATTCATATAAACCTTTTTTAGTCACACTTACATCACCACTGATAACTTCTGATGAACTATTCTGTACAGAACTTGTATAACCATCCTTATCAGCAGTCACAATATAAGCGGCAATCACACCAACAACAAGGACAATCGCAATGACAAGTAATGCAATCATTTTCTTAGTAAGTGTAAAAGGTTTCTTTTCAACTTCTACCTTATGGATCTGTTTGTATTCTGCCATTATCTCTTACTTCCTTTCTTCAGCTCTTGCTTTTAAGCCTTCTTTTACAGCTTCTTTAACTGCTTTTTTAACCTTTGCATCTTTATACTCGATATCATAAGTATTGAATGCAAGATAGATGATATTATCATCATAAGTAAGTAATGGTGACTGAATTGTGATATTCTTTAATTTTTTCTTGATTTTCTCTTTATTAGTAGAAGTACACTTTAAAATATAGTAACCATCATTTCCAGTTAATACATCAGAAGTCTGTCCTTCAGTTAAAGAGAAAGCTGATTCATTGATGGCATTGCCATAAGAATTTGTAAGGTTACTAGTTTTATCTACAACACCTAAAGAACCTTTAGCGCTCTTAGTATCAGAATCATCTGAATAATCCTTGGCAACATCACCAAAGTTCTTTCCATCTTTTAATAATTCCTTCACTTCTTCTAGCTTTTCTTTTTCAGCATCAGTAGGATTTGAAATATCAGAAGTAGAAATTTTGATCATAGAGATAACACGTGGTGTAGAAACCTTATAATAATCATCAAATACTGTATCATAATGTGTCTTTACATAATGCTTCACTAATTCTGCATACTGTAAAGAGTAGACCAGCTTCTTCTTATACTTACTTTCGCTTTCATAACCAGCGCTCTTCAAATCGCTCTTGAACTGCTTTTCATAAGAGTCTTCGCCATACTGGCTCTTATAAGAATTCTTAATACTATCAAGCATATCACTTGCATTATCTTTCATATCGCTTGTGACAGGATATTGCTTATTGATCAATTGATCAAGAACATATTGGAATGCAGCTGATTTACCAGCACTCGTAGAAATCAATGTATCATAAACATCATCTGCATATACATTGCCTTCACTTGTGGAAGCAACTACGCTCTTTCCATCTACTGTCTTACCACCACAGCCACTTAGTAGTAAAACACTCGCTAAACATAGCGCCGCTATTTTTTTGGCTTTCATACGTACCCTCCTTGCGCAACATATATATTATACATGCTCAATGATTTTTTTCAAATAATTACCCCTGTTTCACATAAAAAGACATAATTCTCTAAAGTGAAAAGTTAAATTCCACTTTAGGCAGCGCAAAGTTGCGTTTAGTCTTTCACATCTTTCCAGTTGATTTTACTCTTACAGTTGAATTTTCTCCTTCAGGTATATAATTACTGTGATGTCTGTTTCTCTATTTCATGAAAGGCTGATTATCATGGCTAAATCAAATAAAAATTCACATCTTACTCTTTCAGAAAGACAAATCATTGAGAGAGGGATAGAAAATGGTGCTACTAAGGCTTCTATCGCTGCAACTCTTGGAAAGGATAAATCAACTATAGGTAAAGAAATAAAGGCACATAGAAAACATTCACATTTCTGTAGTTTTGATCCTGCATGTGCCAACAAGGACAGATGCAAGCATCATCATGTATGTAAGGATTGTGCTGATTTGGTAGTTTTTAAATGCAAGCGAAGAGACAGATCCCCTGGTGCCTGCAACGGCTGTCCTAAATTCCAGCACTGCCGATTTGATAAGTTCACGTATTCTGCAGATCTCGCCAATAAGGAATATATGGCTGATCTCATTGAATCAAGAGAAGGAATAAACATGACATACAGCGAACTTAAGGCTTTAGCTGATGTCATTGTCCCTCTTGTTAAGAAGGGGCATTCACCATATCAGATCATCACTTCTCATCCTGAACTGAATATTTCTGAAAAGACATTATACAATTACATAGAATCTGGCGTATTTAGACAGTTCGGCCTGCTTGATATTGACTTAAGAGTCAAGACAAGAAGAATATCAAAGAAAGATTCTGTCAAATATAAAAAAAGAGAAGACAGAAGGTTCCTGATAGGCCGCACCTATAAGGATTTCGTCTCATATACTGACGAGAATGATACCGTTAGTATTGTCGAGATGGATACCGTCTATAATGGACAAAGCGGTCCCTTCATGCAGACTTTTAAGTTCCTGTCTTACTCTTTCATGTTCATTATATACCATGAAGAGAAGACTGCAAAGGCTATGGTTGAAGGGGTAGATCTTCTTGAAACAATATTAGGAAAAGACCTATTCCTAAAGGAAGTGAAAGTCATCAAGACGGATAGAGGTTCTGAATTCTCAGATGCAGAAGGACTGGAAAAGGATAATGATGGCAGCATAAGAACTCATGTCTTTTACTGTGATCCTATGCAATCATGTCAGAAAGGAAGTCTTGAGAACAACCACAAGGAGATACGTTACATATGCCCTAAAGAAGCAGGTCTCAAG
>NZ_DBPF01000047.1:0-575 GCF_002299355.1 Catenibacterium sp. UBA627 | reverse complement strand
AAGGATCTTGGTTTTGATTCACAGGAGAAGGCTAACCTCATGGTATCCCACATTAATTCCCAGCCAAAGGAGAACCTAAAAGGAAAGTCACCGCTTGAGATGATGGAGTTCCTAAGTCCAGATTTATATAAGAAATTCATAGAATTTGGAATCAAGAAAATAGAAAATGATGAAATAATTTTAAAACCATATTTATTAAAAGAAGATAACTAAAATCATTCGGAGAATGTATGAAACATGAGATGCAGACTGACAATAGCACATGCAGTTAAAGTGGAATTTAGTCTTACACCCGAAAAAAATGAACGAAATTCCATAGCTTTATTGTGCCTTAAAATACAATGATTTCTGTGATTAAAGTCACACTTCTTATATACGTATGACTAATTTCCATTTCTAAAACCAAAAGAATATCAGACTTAATATCCGATATTCTTATGAAAACATTATTCTGAACGAGTAAATTCCATATTATTTACATTCTGTTTTAAAGTGGAATTTAACTTTTCACTTTAGAAGAAAAGAAATTAAGTCCGCTTAGTGTGGACTTTTTTCTTTTATATCGTTATTATTTA
>NZ_DBPF01000034.1:0-4570 GCF_002299355.1 Catenibacterium sp. UBA627 | reverse complement strand
ATTGATGTAGAAAAAGAAGGTAAGTTATGTCCACAGTTAGATAAATGGACTCAGAAATCTTATAAAGCTGTAGATGGTATTAACTATTCTTATGCTGAATATACACCTAAGAAAGATGGCAAGAAAAACGCTTTAGTCATCTGGTTACATGGTGCTGGTGAAGGTGGAACAGATACTTCTATTGACTTACTTGCAAATGAAGTAACAGCTATGGCTGGAGATCAGTTCCAGAAAGATATGAATGATGCGTATGTTATTGCTCCTCAGTGTCCAACTATGTGGATGGACGGCGGTAATGGTGAATACCAGAACGGTGAAAAGGGTTCTATCTACGCTAAAGGTTTATTTGATTTAATTGATACTTATGTAAAGAATAATCCTGATGTTGATACAAGTAAGATCTATATCGGTGGCTGCTCTAATGGTGGTTACATGACTATGGAAATGATCTTAAAGCATCCAGATTACTTCGCTGCTGCATTCCCTATCTGTGAAGCATATCAGGATCAGTATATTACTGATGCAGAAATTAATGCAATCAAGGATATGCCTATCTGGTTTACATATGCTAAGACAGATACAACTGTTGATTACACATTATGTACTGAACCTACATTAAAGAGATTACTTGCTGCAGGTGCTAAGAATGTGCATGTATCAGCTTTTGATGATGTAAGAGATACAAGTGGTGAATATAAGAACGAAGATGGTTCTGCATATGAATATAACGGACATTGGTCTTGGATTTATTGGGATAACAATGAATGTTATGATGGTGACTTAAATGCATGGAAGTGGTTAGGACAGCAGGCTAAAGCAACTTCAGTTGTTGTTACACCAACTACTAAACCTACTACTAAGCCAACTACTAAACCAGGTACTGATACTAAGACTGATAGTACAGTTAAGACTGGTGATGAAACTGCATTAACTGGTTTATCATTCATGATGCTTGCATCAGCTGGTGCTTATATCTACTTGAAGAGAAGAGAACAAGTAAGATAAAATTTTATTGAAAAATGCTGCAGGAGGGACTGTGTATATAGTCCCTCTTTTTTATTGCATGTTATGATGGGAATCTTAATGCATGGGAATGGTTAGGACAACAGGGGAACTAGATAGTTCCTCTTTTTGATATTATGAAACTGCTCATGTTTGTAGGCTATATTGTGATAGAATATGATACATATAAAAGGGGGAATTAAAGTATGTATAAGTTAGTCGCATTTGATATGGATGGTACTCTTCTTAATAGTGAAAAGAAGATTTCAAATAAAACGGTAGAGGCTATTAATAAGGCAATAGAGGCAGGTAAGATTGTAATACTTAATACAGGAAGATGTCCTGCAGAGCTTAAGGAGTATAGAGAAGTGCTGCCAAGACTACGCTATGTAAATTGTGTCAGCGGTGCACTTGTCTATGATTATGAAGAAGAAAGAAGTATCTATGAATCACCATTAAGTGAAGAAGAAGTCAAAACATTGATTCAAATTGGTAAGGAAACAGATGAGATGGTTCATTTGATGGGAATTACATCTGTCGTAGAAAAAGACAAAGTACCACATATGAATGATTATTATATGGGTGTCTACCAGCCAATGTATGAAGAAGTCACTACTAAAGTAGATAACATCTATGACTATTATGTAGGTAATCCTTATTCAGTACATAAGCTTAACATCTATCATCACTCAAAAGCTGCAAGAGATCATACAAGAAAAGCTATTAAAGAAGCGGGACTTGAATTAGAGATGAAGGATTCAGAAGCAACAGGATTAGAAATGAATGCGAAAGGTGTAGATAAGGGAACTGGATTAAAGCAGTTATGTCATCATTTAGGTATCTCTGTTGCAGAAACTATAGTAGTGGGTGATGCAGATAATGACAAGGAGGCATTAGAAGTTGCAGGATTATCTGTTGCAATGGGTAATGCGAAAGAGAGTATTAAAGAAATCAGTGATGTAATTGTATCGGATAATGATCATGATGGATGTGCTGAGGTAATAGAAAATTATTTGTTGTAAGAGATGTATATACGTTAAAGTACTAACGTATATACATTTTTTTGTATATTTAATGAAAACGCTTTATATAAAATGACGACCGCATACATTTCGTATAGTGATAAATAATTTATTGAATACATAAAAAAATGCATTCCACCCCATTGACAAAATGTATATATGTATATTAAAATGTATATACAAAGAAAAGGAGGCGTATACAAATGAGTAAGGATTACGGAGATATGTATCAATATATTCTGGAATCAAAAAAAGCGGTTAGAAATATCATTTCTAACCACGAAGAAATCTTTCATGATGCTGTAGAGTACTTCTTCGAAGGCGACTATGAGCAGATCTATGTGATAGGATCTGGTACATCTTATCATTCTGCATTAGCTGCCAAGAGATTAATGGAAAAAGTACTAAAGATGAAAGTATTTGCTTCATATCCTATTGTATTTAAGGATGAACAGATTTTCAACAAAAAAACATTGGTTATGGGACTCTCTCATGCAGGCATGTCAGCTTCTACTATTGCTGGGCTAGATAAAGCTAAGGAATGTGGATTCGGTACAATTGCGATGACTGCAGAAAGAGGCAGACCAGTAGAACATCATGGAGATGTTAAACTCTATGTTGAAATCGGTGAAGAAAAAGCAGGACCAAAAACAAAGGGATATATTGGTTCTATTGTTACTTTTATGATTTTTGCATTAAAGGTAGCCTTAAAACAGGGAAAGATTACTCAGGAAGAATTTGAAGATTATCTAAATAGAATGCAGGCAGCAGCAGATGCGATTCCAGATATAGCGGAAGCTGCAAGCAACTGGTACTTAAACAATAAGGAAGATTTACTCAAGTGCCGTCGCTTATATGTTATTGGTTATGATAATTGTCTTGCTGATATGATGGAAGGTACATTAAAAATCTGCGAAGCAGTGAGATATAGTGTACAGGGATTCGAATTAGAAGAATTCATGCATGGTATCTATCACTGTATTGATGAAAACACATATATGCTTTATGTATGTTCTAAAGGTCAGTACTACGACAGAATCTTGCGTTTAAAACGTTATTTTGAGGAAGAAAGACATAGTCATAATTTCTTAATTACACATGAGGATACAAATAATCCTAAGGATTTAGTATTCCCATTTACAGATGATGAAGAATTTGCAGTATTACAGTATATTGTTCCAATGCAGGTTCTTGCTAGAAAACTTTCATTAGACTTAGGAATTGATTGTAATATTCCGAGTGACCCTCAGTTCCATTTCAAGATGAATAGTTATTTAAAAGAAGGATAGGTGATTTACATGACAAACATGATTCTCTTCTCACATGGAAAACTCGCAAATGGTGTAGCTGATTCCTGTCAGCTTATTATTGGCAGCCATCAATTCAAGACACTTAATGTTTTGCTTGATCAGCCAGTGCAGGAAATAGAAGACAGCCTTGATAATCTTATTGATTCCTTCGAAACTCAGGAACCTATTATTATCGTAACTGATATTCCAGGGGGAAGCACAACTCAGACTGCAATTAAGCAAATTGAAAAGAGAGATAATATTTATGTTGTGACAGGTATGAATCTTGGACTTGTCATGAGCTTATCTTTCTTAAATCTTACTTCAGATAAAGAAAATAACAGAAGAGTTATTAATGAAGCGATTGAAGAAACTAAAAATGGAATGTATCTCGTAGAAGATATGTTTAACACAATGGATGAAATCACGGATGATGGTGATTTATAAAGGAGGATATGACAATGATTCAGGTATTAAGAGTAGATGACAGATTATTACATGGACAGGTAGCGGTAGCCTGGACACGTCATTATAAGGTGGACGTAATCTTAGTTGCGAATGATCATCTTATTACAGATAAGAATATGCAGGTTGCATTCAAACTTGCAACTCCTGCTGGTGTAACACTTTCAATGAAATCTTTACAGGGCGCTGTAAATGTTATTAATAATCCTAAACATGCCTCAAGAAGAATTCTTGTTATTACTAAAGACTTAGATGATGCTAAGTTTGTCTGTGAAAAGACAGGTACAGAAATCAAGGATATCCTTCTTGGCGGTTTAAGAAATGGTGAAGGAAAGAAAAATATTGAAATGAACTCATATATGAGTGCACATGATATCGAAGTCATGGATGAACTTGAAAATGATGGATTCCATGTATTCATGCAGGCAGTTCCTACATCAAAAGCATTAAGTACTGAAGAAATTAGAAGAAACTTTAATAAATAGAAAGGGGTAACCTTATGAGCATAGTACAAGCATTACTACTTGGTTTACTAGGTGGTATTGGAATTTGGGATAGTAGAGTTGGTGGAATATGGATGATTGACCGTCCATTAGTATTGGGTCCACTAGTTGGATTGATCTTAGGTGATTTTACAACAGGTATTATTGTTGGTGGTTCATTAGAATTAATTATGATGGGTGTTGTAGGTATTGGTTCTGCTACACCTCCAGATACAGTGTCTGGTGCAATCTTAGCAACAGCATTTGCAATTGTTTCTAAGCTCGATGTTTCTGCAGCAGTTGCTCTTGC
>NZ_DBPF01000007.1:3278-11163 GCF_002299355.1 Catenibacterium sp. UBA627 | reverse complement strand
CTGACACTTGTAAAGTGTTTTTTCGAATTATTTTCTATTTTTATCTCACGGCGTCTATTTTTGTTGATATAATCAATGTTTTTCTATTTTAATTATTATTTATCCTATTTTATATATGTCTCTTGCAAGCTTCCTATGCATTTTTTAAACATAAAAAGACTGATTCAATATGAATCAGCCTTCTATGAATTATAATTCTTCACCATTGGTTTCAATAACTTTCTTATACCAATAATATGAATCTTTTGGAATTCTCTTAAGAGTACCTGAGTTTTCATCTTCATCACGATCTACATATACAAAACCATAACGTTTCTGATAACCATTTAACCAGCTTAATAAATCAGTGTATGACCATGTACAGTACGCAAGAATACGACATCCATCATCACATGCTTTCTTTAATTCCTCGATATGGTTACGTAAATATTCAATACGATATGAATCATGAATCTGTCCATCTTCTAATTTATCAAATGCGCCAAGACCATTTTCTGAAATAACGATTGGTAAATCATAACGTGAAGTAATCTTACGACATGCAAAACGTAATCCCATAGGATCAATAGTCCAGTCCCAGTCAGTTGTAGGAAGATTCTTATTAGCTGGTACTTTATACATACCTGGCACACCTTCCATCTCAGCTGTACCTTTTTTACCTGTATTGTTTTCACCGCCAAGAGAATCAACACCATCTAATGGGTTATATTCAATACTGCATGTCTTATAATAGTTCACACCCATAAAGTCTACCTTTGCGGCAGCTGCCTTTAGAATTTCAAGGTCGCCTTCCTCAAAGTGAGGTGCAACGCCTAATGATTCTAAGTATTTCATGGCAGATCTTGGATAACGTCCATATGCATAAACATCCATCCAGTAATATGACTTCAAATCTTCATAGTCTACACATGCCATCTGATCTTCCGGCTTATCAGACACAGCATAAGCAGGACCATACGCAAATGATGAGCCAACTAATGCATCAGGATAAAGTTCTTTTAATGCCAACACTGACTTAGCATGAGCCATGAATGCATGATGATTTACCTGATAGTAAGTCTTCATATCTTTGAATTTTCCTGGTGGATGTTTTGCTAGCATCCAGCCATGGCCTGTGAAGACATTCTGTTCATTTAAAATAATCCAGTGTTTAACACGATCACCATAACGTTTAAATAATGTTGTTGCATAATTAACAAAATCATCGACAATACGACGGTCTTCCCAGCCATGATATTGATCTTCTAATGCCTGTGGTAAATCCCAATGATATACAGTCACCATTGGTACGATGTTATACTTTAAGCATTCGTTAATTAAGTCATCATAAAACTGTAGACCTTTTTCATTCACCTGCCCGTTGCCATCTGGATAGATTCTTGACCAGGCAATTGAGAAACGATAAGTCTTAAGACCCATTTCACCCATTAATCTGACATCTTCTTTATACATGTGATAATGATCAACTGCTTTATCACCTGTAGTGGCTTTGAATGTCTTACCAGGGATTCTTACAAACTTATCCCATACAGAAGGTTTTTTACCATCTTCAGCCCAGGCACCTTCTACCTGATAAGCAGCTGAAGCACTTCCCCATAAGAAATCCTTTGGGAAACCTTTTGATTCTTTAAAATACATAGCGTCCTCCTATCATCCATTTCTATTTAAAAACTCTGCGAGAAGATCCTTATAAGGATGCTTTTCATCAAGAGCATAAAACGGCTTATCTTTTAATGGCATCAGTTCTTTTTCACATACTGCTGCATTGTATAAATCAAATACATCATTAAAATCAGCTTTATTGTTATTCTTGTTCTGAATAAATAATGTAGGAATAGTATTTTTCATAATATATCTCATGACATCTAGATCATCTAAAGTGATATTTAATTCTTTTCTTAACACAATCGAAAGAAGAGGGCGTGTGATTGATTCTGGATATCCTTCATTTTTCATGAGATAAGCAAAGTAGTCACGTACATTCTTAAATGTACTTTCTACAATCATGCTTGTTGCATTCTTTAATAAGCCGGCACTGCCTGCACAAAGTAGTGCAGTTGCACCTGTTTCTTTACCATAGAAGAAGACATGATGTTCTTTGCCATATTTTTGAATAATATAACGATTCCAGTAGTTGATATCCATAACATCCTGAAAACCAACACCTCTTGTGACACCATCCGATGAACCATTGCCATAACAGTCAACCATCAAAATATTGGTATGTGGACAGATTGACTGAAAATAGAGTGCTTCATTTTCTAAAGAAGAAGCATCCTTAGTAAATCCATGAACCATAATCAATGTATTGTCTGCATGATCCACTTCAAGAAGATACCCAGTTAAAATCGCATCATTCATATTCTTAATACGTACAACCTGAGGTTTTAAAACCTCAAATGAAGTACGATTAATATGTGTACGATATAAACGTTCATCCACAAACTGACTTGTTTTTTGATATAACCCTGCACCCGCAAGGACAGCTGTCCCGAAGACCGCTGTAACTATATTTCTCTTTTTCATTTATACCAATCTCCAAAATTATCCAATAACAATCTATTGATATTCAATACCTGTTCAAATGAGCTGAGTTTATACTTATCATTATTCATTCTACCTGCAAAGAAACGAATAGCGGCAACAAGTTCATTACGAACTGATGTACGCATTTCTGTTGGGAATGAACTGATTGGGAAGCATGTGAATACAAATGTATTATAGTCACTGCTAAATAAATCCAACAATACATCATATCCCTCATTCTTTAATAACGTATTACCTAACGCAATATCTAGATCATGGTTCGCATAGACAAGAATCGAATCCACAATTGTTCTGAAGAACTGTTTGATAACTTCTCTAAAAGGTTCCTTCTTATGTAAGTAATAATAGAATAAATAAGAATAAACGAGATTACATTCATTCAAATTATCTGCTTCTTTATCATATAAAATAAAATGTTTCTTCATATTATCTGATAAAGCTTTTAAGACAATTTGATTAGAATTAAACAATGAGCTTAAATCAGTCATGATACAGAATGCGAATAATGTATGCTGACATAAAAGATGCATTAAATGGAATAAGTAGCTTGCCGCATGCTTATAAAATACATCTAAGCGATCCACGATTTCCTGGATCAATTCTCTCACATAATATAAATGATATTGATATTCAGTATCACGATACTTGGAATTTGGTCCATCCCAATCATATTCATAAAGTATGTTACGCAATAATAAGATCAACGAACAAATATAAACATCATATTTTTGTGTCTTGATTAAATCATGCATCACTGGAAGATAGATTTCATAAAAAGAATCAATTGTCTTCTGATTAATACCCTGATGATACTTCATATACTCCAATATCTCGATATAATCGATTGGTGCCATGTTTGTATCAATCAAATGATGTTCCTTCACAATTTTTGGAATCAAAGAATAGTGAAGAACATGTTTAAACTTTTCTTTATAAAAAATATTTACCAGAGCATCTTTAATAATAAACTGCTTTTCCTGGTCATTTAAATTTTCTGAAAATTCCGCATCAACTTTCTCACCATATGAAAGCTCAACATAAATATCGATATTTCTGAAGCTCTCATCAAGCATATAATAATGAAACTTCATAGCAGTATCACCAATGCGATAACTACATCTATAACGATATTTACCTAGATAATGACTTTTATGTTCATCCAGGTACTGTTGGATAACATCTTCTATTTTACCCATACAATCCCTCCTTAAAAATCATTTTCATGAGCCATCTTAAAACGAGCGATTGATCCACTCTTAATAAAACGTTCCGCAAAGAAACGAATATTATCTAAATGAAAGTCTCCTCCCATTGTAAGAGAAGTATCCATGATTTCTTTTGTTAAGGCATAAAGTGCTTCTTCAGTTAATCCATAATCATCTGGATTAATGATTTCTCTCACCGCTTCTACACATTCTTCAAGATGTGCTGTTTTATCTATATCTGTAATATGTTCCATTTTATCACCACCTTTATTATACATCAAATAATATATCCATTACCAATCCTTTGATTTGTACTAGGCACTTCTATTTTAAAGGTTTTTCGCTATAAAAGAAATAATATCATTGTTTTTTTCCATCTAAAGCAATTATATAAATAATAAAGTAATACGACTATGATATATATTACTACATTTCCAATGTTTTAGTGCATTAAAAAATGTTGGATATATCGATGCTTTTTCACCATAAGTACACTCATAACTGTCAAAAGGATTAGAATTTTATTTTTTTCCTATAAGTCCATGTCTGATCATCACCAAGCATATATTCACCATAATGAACACGATGACCATCACTTTTTCTAATCACAACAGGAATCCATCCTGCATAAATATGTTTAGAATCGTTAAAAATATAAGCATCCTCTGTTTCAAATGCTTCATCGATATGTATTGCCATTTCACCAAGTGATTCTAAAGCAATTTTCTTTGCTTCTTCATAATTAACCATATGCATTTTCTCCTTCTCTTATTTATATTATGCACTCATACCACCAAAACAAAAAGGCTTTTTCAAGCCTCCTATTTCAACATCTTTATATCTTCGGTAATCTCTAATCCATTTTCTTTTAAATAAGTATAAGCACGATTGTATGTTTTAGTGTCTTTTAATGCACCAGCATCATGCGCATCTGTTCCTATAATAATACGATTATGATGCTTTTTACATAAATCAATAAATGGCTGACTTGGATAATGACGCATTGCCTTATATCCTAATAAATTGAATTCTAAAGGCATATTTATTTCAGCTGCATGAATACAGATTTTTTCTAATTCATCAATATGTTCCTGCTTACTTTCATCATAGAAGACAACATCAGGATGTGCTACATATGAGAATAAACCTGTATCCATTGCCTTGAGCACCTGTGATACATATCTTTTTAATTCTTCTAAACTTACAGGATACCCATAGTAAATACCTGTTTCATCACTGCCATCAAAATGATTACCTAAAATAAGATAATCTAGTCCATAACGTTCTACCTGCTCCTTAAGCCAGTCCATCTTATCTTCAAAATATTCACATTCTAAACCAATCTTAATAGAAATCTTGTCTTTATATTTATCTCTAAGTACTGATAATGTATGGACATAGTCTTCAAGCTGTGATTCATCCATACGCATTGTGGCATGATAGCCTGAATCATAATGCCATGGTGTATGATCTGAAAAGCCTAGTTCTGTATATCCGGTTGAAATGGCTGCTAAGATATACTCTTCTTCACTTCCAATTGCATGCATGCATCTTGTTGTATGTGTATGATAATTCTTCATTTAATCCTCCCGAAAAAAATACCTGACAACAGCCAGGTATTATAAAAAGTCACATGTAAATCCACGTTCATCTAATTCTAACTTTTCTACTTGCCATCCGTCAATTAAAGACCCTAATTCTTCTTTAATACGAACAACACCCATTGTATCATCCGCACGAATTAAAGCCATGATAGTAGGCCCTGCACCTGATAGATAAGCACCTAATACTCTTTCATCCTTCTCTAATACATCCATAATAGGGAAGAAGTTATCAATTAAGTGTCCACGATATGGCTGATGGAAACGATCCTTGAAGCCTAGTTTTAAACCTTCATCATATCCATTAATAAGTGATGCAACCATCAATGCAAGATGAGATACATTCTTAATCGCATCTGCACGGTCTAATGTCTGTGGTAATACAGAACGTGCTTTTTCTGTAGATAATGTGAAAGGTGGAATGAGCGCTACATAACGATAGTCCTGTTTAACAGGGATCGAAAGTGTGGTCACTTTATGCTCTTCCATAACAGATACAGTTAATCCACCAAAGATGGCTGGTGCAACGTTATCTGGATGTCCTTCAATCTTAGTCGCAAGTTCAAGGATGTTCTGACGTTCTTCATAACGATTCTTGAATGCGAAAGCCCCGACAATACCAGCAACAATACATGTAGAAGAAGAACCTAATCCTCTCGTATAAGGAACATCTCCTTCATTGGTAATACGTAATCCTTTATAATCTAATCCCACATAACGTGCACCTTCTTCAAAGGCACGATAAGTTAAGTTATCTTTATTCGCAAACTGTTCAGGACATCCCAAGATTTCTAATCCTTCATCTAATAATTCAAAAGTGAATGTATTATATAAAGTTACTGCTAGACCCGCAACATCAAATCCGGGTCCTAAGTTTGCGCTTGTTGCAGGAACTCTTACCTTTACAAACATAATTAGTACTCCTTGATCTTATCTGCAATAGTATCTAAAATGGCATCTCTATCAATAACACCCTTATGAAGGATTTCACGATTCTTAATACCCTTTAATGGATAAGAAATATCCATACCAGTTAATTCATGTAATTTTTCAATAGCTGTATAAACATCTACTTCTTCACCTGTTAATGCCTGATAAACAGATTCAGGGAACTTATAAGGTGACGCAGTTGAAAGTAAGATTGTCTTAGTTGTATCACCAGTATTCTTGACATATTCTTCATAAACACCATAACCAACCGCTGTATGTGTATCTAATAAATATTTATTTTCATTCCAGCAGTCATGAATGACTTTAAGTACATCTTCTTCTCCAAGACATCCTGCCTTGAATTCTTTCTGAACTCTTGCAAGTGTTTCATCATCTACTTTATAAACACCTGTTTCTTTAAGTTCTTCCATGTACTTATTTACTTTTTCACTATCACCATTCACCATGAACCATACTAATCTTTCTAAGTTACTAGAAACTAAGATATCCATTGCAGGTGCATTCGTTTTATAGAATTCACGTCTTGCATCATAAGTGCCAGTTGTAAAGAAATCGGTTAAGATATTATTCTTATTAGAAGCAACAATGAACTGGTTCACTGGTAAGCCCATATTTTTTGCAATCCATCCAGCTAAGCAGTTACCAAAGTTACCTGAAGGTACTGTAAAGTTCACTGCTTCTCCCAACTTAATTTCATTTCTCTTTACAAGTGTTAAATAAGAATAGAAATAATAAACAATCTGTGGAATTAAACGTCCAATATTAATTGAATTAGCAGAAGATAAGAAAATATGATGTTCATCACAAAGTTCTTTTAATTCTTTTGAACCAAAAGCCTTCTTAACTGCAGACTGTGCATCATCAAAGTTTCCTCTAATACCAATGATTTCAACATTCTTACCTGTTGTTGTGACCATCTGCTGCTGCTGAATAGCAGATACACCATCAATTGGATAGAAAACCTTAATACAAGTCCCTTCAACATCCTTAAAGCCTTCTAATGCAGCTTTACCAGTATCACCACTTGTTGCTGCAAGAATCATCACTTCACGTTCTTCACCTTTCTTCTTTAAAGAAAGAGTCATCATTCTAGGAAGCATAGATAATGCCATATCCTTGAATGCAGCTGTAGGACCCTGATAGAGTTCTGCAACATATACATTTCCTGCTTTCTTTACAGGAACCACTTCATCACAGAATAACCCTTCACCATAAGCCTGTGTACAAGCTGTATGTAATGCTTCCTTTGCATCACTTGGTGCAAATGTACTAATAATCTCTGTTGCAAGATCAACATAGTTTAATGATAGAAGTTCTTCTAAGTTTTTTTTCTCAAAATCGAAGTCAGGTACAAGTAACCCCCCATCACTTGCGATTCCCTGAAGAATAGATGTATAAAAATCAATAGGTGCCTGATTGCCTCTTGTGCTCTTAAACAATTTTTCCATTGTGCATCTCCTTATCTTGTGTTTTCACACATTGTATTAAATAATCGGAAATAAGTCAATCAAGTTCGTTATTTTTTCAATTTCCCTAAATTATTACATATTTTTAAATATTCAAAGAAATACTGTTTTCTTT
>NZ_DBPF01000007.1:3037-3197 GCF_002299355.1 Catenibacterium sp. UBA627 | reverse complement strand
AAAATTATCACTCACAACTCAATCTGATTGAGACTGAAGTTGCGATTAAAATGATTAAAGACTATTTTGAAAGACGTTTATCAGAAGAATTAAGACTCACTCGAGTATCTGCACCATTATTCTTATTAAAAAACACAGGATTAAATGATGATTTAAATGG
>NZ_DBPF01000007.1:0-2955 GCF_002299355.1 Catenibacterium sp. UBA627 | reverse complement strand
ATTCACTTGCAAAATGGAAGCGTGATGCGCTTTATAGATATGGCTTTGAAGCACATACTGGACTATATACAGATATGAACGCAATTAGAAGAGATGAAACAATCGATAACCTTCATTCTATGTATGTAGACCAATGGGACTGGGAATTAGTGATCAAACCTGAAGATCGTACTGTTGATTTCTTCAAACAGACTGTTAAGAAGATTTATAAAGCTTTATTAGATTTAGATTTCTTAATGATTCGTCATTATCCACAGTTAGATAAGGGATTATTACCAGAAAAGATCTTTTTTATTACAACACAGGAATTAGAAGATGTTTATCCTGATTTAACACCAAAGGAAAGAGAAAGAGCCATCACTAAAGCAAAGAAAGCAGTCTGCTTAATGAAGATTGGGGATACCCTTAAGTCTGGCATCAAGCATGATGGACGTGCACCGGACTATGATGACTGGACTCTCAATGGTGATATTCTTGTTTATCATCCTATTCTTGATGATGCATTTGAATTATCTTCTATGGGTATACGTGTTGATGCGAAAGCCTTAGAAGAACAGCTAAAGAAAGCTCACGCAGAGGAACGTACTGAACTTCCTTATCACCAGAATGTTTTAAATAATGTTTATCCATTAAGTATTGGTGGCGGTATCGGTCAGTCACGTTTATGTATGTTCTTCTTAAAGAAAGCCCATATTGGTGAAGTACAGGCTTCTTTATGGGATGAAGATACAATGCGTATCTGCAAAGAAAATGATATACACTTACTATAAAGTTCACTCACGTGAACTTTTTTTGATATAATGATAAGGAAATTGGAGGAATGCTTATGAAAGATGGTTTTATTAGAGTTGCAGCTGGTTCTTTTAAAGTCTCTATCGCAAATGTGAAAAAGAATGCGCAGGAGATTATCCGTTTATCAAAAGAAGCCAACGCAAATCATACACAGGTTCTTGTATTGAATGAGCTATGTTTAACTGGTTATACAATTGAAGATCTTTTCTTTCAGAAGAGAGTATTGAATGAATCAGAAACACAGCTTCAGTATATTCTAGATGAAACAAAAGATCTTGATACAGTGATTGTTATTGGAATGCCGCTTGTTATCCGTAATGATCTTTATAATTGTGCACTTGTACTACATAAAGGAGAAATTCTAGGTGCTGTACCTAAGACATATATTCCAAATTATCATGAATTCTATGAAGGTAGACATTTCAAGAGTGGTCGTGATTTAGATGAGTATATTACTTTATGTGATCAGGAAATTCATGTGACAACTGAACAGCTTTTTGAAGATGTAAATCATCCTTGGTTAAAGATTGGGGTAGAAATATGTGAAGATGTATGGGCTCCTCATACACCAAGTACTGATGCATGTTTAAATGGAGCCACACTTATTGTGAACCCTTCTGCTTCTAATAACTTAACAGGTAAGAGTGATTATAGACGCAGTTTGATCAGTGCAACAAGTGCAAGACTTGTATGTGGCTATGTTTATAGTAACACGGGTGTGGGTGAATCAACAACTGATGTTGTATTTTCTAATCATCACCTTATTTATGAAAATGGTACATTACTTAAAGAATCTACTCAGTACTCAACAGGTTTAATCTACGCCGATATGGATTTAGAAAAGATTCATACAGAACGTATTGAAATGACCACTTATGAAAGCGAAGATTATTTTGATGCCGTACCATTTGCATTAGATGATGTAGAATTGGATTTAGATCGTTATTATGATCCTCATCCATTTGTCCCTAGTGATAAAGAAAAACGTGCAGCCCGTTGTGAAGAAGTATTTAATATCCAGACTCATGGCTTAATGCAGAGATTAGAAGCCGCTCATATTAAGAAAGTAGTTGTTGGTATGTCTGGAGGACTTGATTCTACTCTCGCCTTACTTGTTATGCATAAGGCTTATAAGATGCTAGGTCGTCCTGTATCAGATATTATTGCGGTCACTATGCCTTGTTTTGGTACAACAGATCGTACTTTAAATAACGCCTTAACACTTATGAAGGAACTAGAAGTCACTTCTATGACAGTCAATATCAAAGATGCCGTTAACCAGCATTTTAAGGATATTAATCATAACCCTGAAGTTCATGATGTCACTTATGAAAACTGCCAGGCACGTGAAAGAACACAGGTTCTTATGGATATTGCGAATCAGGCAGGTGGTATTGTCGTAGGTACAGGAGACTTATCAGAAGTTGCACTTGGATGGTCTACTTATAATGGTGACCATATGAGTATGTATGGTGTCAATGTCTCTGTTCCTAAGACACTAGTAAGATATCTTGTTGATTATGTATCTACTTTATATAAAGGTGAAGTATTAGAAGCTACATTACAGGATATTCTTCATACACCAGTCTCACCTGAATTACTTCCTGCAAAAGATGGTGAAATTACTCAGAAGACAGAAGATATTGTAGGACCTTATGAATTACATGACTTCTTCCTTTATCATCATGCAAGATTCCATTATGAACCACAAAAACTATTACGTATTGCGATTCATACATATGGTGATAAATACGATGAAGCAACAATTAAGAAATGGCTCACTCTATTCTATAGACGTTTCTTTACTCAGCAGTTCAAGCGTAGCTGTATCCCAGATGGACCTAAAGTTGGTTCAGTCGCTTTATCTCCTCGTGGAGATTTACGTATGCCTAGTGATGCAGATGTATCTATGTGGCTTGATGAGTTACGTTAACATGAAGCTTTCCACTTATGTGGAAGGCTTTTTTTATCTAAAAAACAGGCAGAAAAACCCCGCCTCAATATAGAATATAGGTGGGGGATGAATGCCGTTAATGCATCCGATAGAGAAATTTGGAGTAAGAAATAGTATAATACATATAGGAAACTTCTTTTCCTAAATCTGCAGAAAGGAGGCTAAATATATGTATCTTACAGTCAAACAGCAGGTAAAGCATCTGTCCA
>NZ_DBPF01000020.1:0-4030 GCF_002299355.1 Catenibacterium sp. UBA627 | reverse complement strand
GGACATCATTTCCAGTAGGTAAAGTAGATCTTATGAACCTCTATCCACTTAGCTATAAGGAATTCTTATTAGCAACTAAACAAATTGATGCTTTGAAGGACTATTATTTTGTGGGTGGTATGCCAGAAGCTGTACAACATTTTGTGAGTCATCATAGTTATGATGAAGTACGCAATATACAGAAGAGAATTCTATTAGATTATGAACATGATTTTCCGCGTCCAAAAATAAGTAAAGTATGGAATAGTATTCCAATTCAGATTTCTAATAATACATATGAAGGGAAACGTGGTAAAGGTTTTGATGTGGCTGTTAAGTGGTTAGCTGATTGTGGATTGATATACATAGTGAATCGTGTGAGACAGGTAAAACCACCCTTGAAAATACATGAGGATTTCAATACATTTCAATTATATCTATTAGATATAGGATTATTAGGATGTATAGCAAAACTTGATGAGCATACACTAAGTAAACAATATATATGTCAGCAGTTTATGGCAACAGAACATGTGAGTATATATTGCGCAGATGATACTGATTTCTTGATAGAGAAAGAAGATGGCATTATTCCTATAAGTGCGCAAAAGGCACTATAAAGGAATGGAACTTATCTGGATCTATAAATAAAAGCATCGATCAATTCGTGACCGATGCTTACGTGATCAAATATCCAGTTTTATATGAATATCAGTGATATTTTGTTTACCATATACAATACGTAGGATTAAGATTATATTCTCTACAGTATTCGGAAGATAGTACATGATATATTTTCCAATCAATTTCTTTCTCACATTTTCTAACTGTAAAAATTCATTATCTACAAGAGAACCATTTTCAGGAAAAACTCTTGCTTCTTCAATATTATACAGTAGCTTATCTACGAAATCTGATGCAGCTTGTGGATTTGCAAGGTCAATTGCGATATATGAGACAGTTCCGTCTAAATCAGATTCTGCTCTTTTGGTCAGTCGATATCCAAATTTAGATGCCATACTTGCTCCTTATATTAGAAATTGCAGCATCTCCTTCTACTGTGTTTCCGGATTTTACATCTTTCAAACCATCCAATATTGTTATTGCTTCATCCATCTTTCTCATAGTTTTTTCATAATAATCGATGTCCATAACAACTAATCTGCCGTATCCATTCTTGGTTACGAATACAGGGCCGTTTTCTTCTGCACAGCGACGTTCTACTTCAACCGTATTTTTTAAATCACGCATTGGAATAATCTGCATAGAATCAACTCCTTTCATGTGGCTATATTATAGTCTATATTTAGCCACACTGCGAGTGGGTGTGAATTATCATAGCTTAATAAAGGAGTGTTTCTTCTGTTGTTTCTTTAGATATTAAAACGACACATCAAGTGTCGTTTTAATATTAGTTCATAGTTTTCTGTAACTTCTTAGCTACTAGTACTAATACAATCGCAAGTGCTGCAAGAATAGCTGAACCGATATAACCCATTACATATGATCCAGTGGCATCAAAGAAACTTGCTGAAATCTTAGGACCTACAAAAGCACCGATACCATAGCCAATGAAGATTAAACCATAGTTTCTGTTATAGTACTTAGAACCAAAGATGATCTTAACCATAGGCGCAAATACGACAAGTAATCCACCAAATGAGAATCCTACTAAGGCAATACATAAGATGAAGTATGCATAAGAATGGGCCATAGTTAACATCAACATTGAGATACCGTTAATAAGTAATACAAGAATAAGTGAGTTCCATCCCTTTAATTTATCATAGATAAACCCAAATGAGATACGACCAAACATGTTAAATAAAGTCATAAGTGATACACAAAGTGCTGCACTCATCGCATTTAAACCAATCTGTTTCTGAGCAATTGGTGAAGTGGCTGAGACCATCATAGTTCCTGCTGCATTCGCAAAGATAAACATAACTACTAATACCCAGAAGATAGGTGTTTTAACCATCTGTGGGATGTTATAGTCTTTTGTATTTAATTCTTTAGATTGTGTTGTTGATGGTGTCCATCCTTCAGGAGTCCATCCATCAGGACAAGGTACAATCATCCAAGCAACAGCACCAACACCAATTAAGAAGATCACACCAAGAATCTTACATGCAGTCTGTGCACCATATGTAGAGATAAGCATCTGAGCGACTGGGGACATAATGAATGGTCCACATGCGGCTCCAGCCTGTACTAAACCAGAAATAGAACCACTCTTGTCAGGGAACCATTTTAAAGCGGTTGGAAGACATGCTGGATAAATCATACCAGCACCAGCACCGGCAATTACACCATAAGCTACATATAAGAATGGGATTGTATTCGCAAAACCTGTTAATACCCATCCACCTGCAAATAATGCAAGACCCATATAGATAGCAACTCTAGGCTGTAACTTTTCAGCTAAAATACCACCAATAAAGCCTACAGCACAATAAATAAACATATAAATAGTATAAGCCATTGAGAAATCAGAAGTACTCCATCCAAACTGATTACATAATGGCAAACAGAATAAACTGAAGAAGGCAGTGGCAGAAGTGAATAAAGACTGAATCCATACTCCTGCAAACACACGCCAGCGTGTTGCTTTCGTAATATTCATGATAATCCTCCTACTGTAATGTACCTAAGTCTAAAGCAACTTCACGGCCATTAAATTTACCTGCTTCACGACTGGTACCTAACCAATAAACCATAGAAGAAATATCTTCTACATCAAGGAATGGTACGCCATTGTACATTTCTTCAACAGATTTGAAATCTTTACCTGTTAAATCATTAATAAACTGTACATATTCCATTGTTTCACACATAGGTGTTTTAACCTTTGTAGGACATAATGCATTCACGATAATACCCTTAGAACCTACTTCTTTTGCAAGTGTCTTAGTTAATCCTAAGATCCCCCATTTACTCATACAATATGTTGCAAGCTTTGGTGTGCCATATAATCCTGAAGTAGAAGAAATATTAATAATACGACCAAATCCCTGCTTCAACATATACTGTGCTGCATACTTATCTGTACGCCAAGTACCGATAAGGTTAATGTTGATGACTTTTTCTACCTGTTCATCTGTTAGTTCCCAAGTGTAGGCAAAGTTAATAACGCCTGCGTTCGCAATGACAACGTCAATACGTCCAAAAGTATCCCATGCACTCTTGAATAGGTTTTCCATATCTTCTGTAGAAGTGATGTTTGCCCTAACAGCAAGTACTTTTGCACCTATTGATTTACAATGTGCGATTGTTTCTTTAAATGCTTCACTAGTTGGTTCCTGCATATCAGCTAACACAACGTCAAATCCATTTTCTGCATATTTATATGCATGTGCACGTCCTTGACTCATGGCTCCGCCAGTGATCAAAACTACTTTTCTTTCATCCATTTCGTTTCTCTCCCTTTGTTAAAAAATTTACAAGTTGATTATAGAGTCTCAAATGGTTTGAGAGTCAATAGTCTAAATTTGCTTAAAATAAGCATAAATGATAGGGCTTTCTTTGGTATAATGGGTAAGAACTCTCAAACAGTTTTAAGGAGGAAAATATAAGTAACTAAATATATTGACTATTGTGATTAAATGTGTTCAAATCTGCTCAAAGAAGAGCGTTAAAATGAACACATCAAATATCATAAATTACAAATTAAAGGATTTTTCTGAACTTTTAGGCGTATCTGTCAAGATATTATAACGTTGAGATAGAAAAGGAACTTTAAAGGCAAACCGAACTCAAACTAATAGACATTATTATACTTATAATCAGCATTTACTAAATCAAGTTGCACTTTTAAGATAGTTCTGTCATGCAAAAGAATTATTGTAGAACAGCGTACTGAAGATTATGGAAACCATGTAAACATTTATTAGATGAAGTAATAAAACGGAAAATCAAAGCCACAATTTGAATTCCCACAAACCATAGGCTAGTGAAAATTAAATTTTATAAGCACCTATTAAACGGCGTTCTCGAAGCTGAACCTAATACATGAATTTTCCATTTGTTCTATAATTAGATTAGAAATCAG
>NZ_DBPF01000098.1:2119-5850 GCF_002299355.1 Catenibacterium sp. UBA627 | reverse complement strand
AAAGGTTCTATAGAATATGAGAATAAAGACTTTCAGCACCTTGGAAGTGTTGTAACTAACCATGGTTATTCAGATTGGGCAACCACAGAAATTCGTGCAGATGTAAAGAAAATGTGGTATCGCTTAAGTAGAAGAGAAGATGATTATTGTATAGAGTGTTCAGTAGATGGTGTGAAGTTTTCTCAAATGCGTGTTTGCCATCTTCATGAAGGTGGAGATAAGATTCGCTTTGGAGTATATGCCTGCTCACCCGAAGAATCATCTTTTAAAGCTGTATTCAAGCATATGCAGATTATGGAATGTCAGTGGCAGGCACATGATGGTCAGCAGCCAGACTAAGTGATTGGTATTGTATAGAAATGATGAAGAGGAGGATGTTAAGGAAGAATTTCAGTCCTGTTTTCCTCCTTTTTTATATTTTAAGTTTAATCCTCATGTTACTGAGATAAGCCTTGTACTTTTCCTTACAAATAGTTAAAATTTGTGTATTTATCATTATATTTTATGATTTTATTATGCAAAGAACTAGATTATTTCTTAAAATTCGTTTAATATAGGTTCGATATAATACACAAAAAAAGAGAAGGATGTGGAAATATGAAATATTATTTAGGAATTGATGTAGGATCTACAACTGTAAAACTCTATTTGACAGATGAGAATGATAAATGCTTGTTTTCTAAGTACACAAGACATTTCTCAGATGTTAGAAAAACAATCTATGAGTTATTAATTGAAGTAAAGAACCAGATGGGTGATATTGATTTGTATCCTGTTATGACTGGTTCAGGAGGTTTATCTCTTGCAGATAAGCTTGGTATTTCTTTTATACAGGAAGTTATTGCATGTACAAAGACAGTAGAAACATATATTCCACAAACTGATGTTGTTATAGAGCTTGGTGGAGAAGATGCCAAGATCACTTATTTCGAAGGACAGCTTGAACAGCGTATGAACGGTACTTGTGCAGGAGGTACTGGGGCATTTATTGACCAGATGGCTACTTTATTAAAGACTGATGCTGCTGGTTTAAATGAATATGCGAAAAACTATAAGACAATCTATCCTATCGCATCACGTTGTGGTGTCTTTGCGAAAACAGATATTCAGCCTTTAATTAATGAAGGTGTATCTAAAGAAGATATTGCGGTATCTATTTTCCAGGCAGTTGTCAATCAGACTATTTCTGGTCTTGCCTGTGGTAAACCTATTAGAGGGAATGTTGCATTTTTAGGTGGTCCACTTTATTTCATGGATCAGTTAAGAGAACGTTTTATTGAAACATTAGGTTTAACTGAAGATGAAATCATCTTCCCACAGAACTCACAGCTATTTGTTGCTATGGGTGCATGTTTAAATGCGAAAGAAAAGGTAGAAAGTCCATTAAATATCTCTAAGATTATTGAAGACTTAGAAGGTCTTTCAGACTCCCCTACAGAACTTACAAATGTCTTAGAACCATTATTTAATGATGAAGCAGAATTAAAAGAATTCAGAGAAAGACATTTTACCCATATCACTAAGAAAAGAACACTTAAGAAATATAAAGGTAAAGTATTCTTAGGTATCGATGTTGGCTCTACAACATCTAAGATCATCATGACTGATGAACAAGGTGCTATTTTATATTCTTTCTATAGTTCTAATGAAGGAAATCCATTACAGTTGATCATGAGTCTGATGAAGGAAATTTATCAGATGCTTCCAGAAGGATGTTATATTGCGAAAGCCGGTGTTACTGGTTATGGTGAAGCCCTTATTAAAGCTGCTTTAAAGGTGGATATTGGTGAAGTAGAAACAATTGCCCATTATACTGCCGCAAAAGCCTATGAACCTGATGTAGATTTTATTCTTGATATTGGTGGTCAGGATATGAAGGCTATTACTATTAGAGATAACGTCATTCAGAACATTTCATTAAATGAAGCATGTTCTGCAGGATGTGGTTCATTCTTAGAGACATTTGCAAAATCATTAGGTTATAAGATTGAAGAATTCGCAGAACTTGCATTAAAGTCTAAACACCCTATTGATTTAGGTTCTAGATGTACAGTATTCATGAACTCAAAGGTAAAACAGGCACAAAAAGAAGGTGCTTCAGTAGAAGATATCAGTGCAGGTTTATCTTATTCAGTTATCAAGAATGCGTTATTTAAAGTTATTAAACTAAGAAGTAAAGAAGATATTGGTAAGCATGTTGTTGTACAGGGAGGTACTTTCTATAACGAAGCTGTATTACGTGCATTTGAAAAAGAAACAGGTATTGAAGTAGTAAGACCTGATATCGCAGGATTAATGGGTGCTTATGGTATGGCCCGTATTGCGATTGAAAATGATGACAATGAACCTTCTACTATCCTTTCATTAGAAGAAATAGAAGCACTTGACTATGATACAAAGATTAGAAACTGTGGTAAGTGTACAAATAACTGTATGTTAACTATTACATCATTCAATGATGGTAGAGAATATATTTCAGGTAATAGATGTGAAAGAGGAGCCAACCTTCCAATGACATCTAAGAAGTTACCTAACCTCTATGATTATAAATATGGTCGCATCTTTGGTTATAAATCACTTTCTAAAGATGATGCAAGAAGAGGAGAAGTCGGTATTCCTAGAGTACTTAATATGTATGAGAACTATCCATTCTGGCATACATTCTTTACTCAGTTAGGCTTTAGAGTTGTTTTATCAGCAAGATCTTCTAAGAAGATTTATGAAAAGGGTATTGAATCTATTCCATCAGAAAATGCCTGTTATCCAGCAAAGATTTCTCATGGACATATTGAAAACCTAATTGAAAGAGGTATTCCTTTTATCTTCTATCCATCAGTAGCATATGAAAGAAAAGAATATGAAGATGCAGGTAATAACTATAACTGTCCAGTTGTTGCTTCTTATCCAGAAGTTATTAGAAACAATGTAGACAGCTTAGAAGAACACAACGTGAAATATAAGAACCCATTCCTATCTTTAAATAACCCTAAAACATTATTTAAGGTAATGAAGGAATCTTTAGCTGAATATGATATTTCAGATAAAGAAATGCATAATGCGATTGATAAGGCTTATCAGGAATTAGCACGTGCAAGAAAAGATATTGAAGTTAAGGGTCAGGAAGCATTGGAATGGATGCATAAAAACCATAAGAAGGGTATTGTCCTTGCAGGACGTCCTTATCATGTGGATCCAGAAATCAATCATGGTATTGCCAGCTTAATTACAAGTGAAGGTTTCTGTGTATTAACAGAAGATTCTGTATGTAATTTAAATAAAGAAAACTTAGATTTACGTGTAGTAGACCAGTGGACATATCATTCTAGACTTTATCGTGCTGCTGAATTCGTAACAACTCAGCCAGATCTTGAACTTATCCAGTTAACATCATTTGGATGTGGATTAGATGCAGTTACAAGTGATCAGGTGGCTGAATTATTACAGGCAAGAGGTAAGATTTATACACTTATTAAGATTGATGAAGCCTCTAACTTAGGACCAATCAGAATCCGTATTAGATCACTTAAAGCAACAGTAAAGAAGAAAGACAATACTGTACACTTAGAAAATAAATATGAATCTGAAAAAGTATCATTCACACAAGAAATGAAGGATGATAGATGGACTATTTTATGTCCTCAGATGTCTCCTATTCATTTCCAGTTTGTAGAGACTGCAATGAATTCTGAAGGTTATAACTTTGTGGTATTACCTTCAGTAGATAAAGAAGC
>NZ_DBPF01000098.1:0-2028 GCF_002299355.1 Catenibacterium sp. UBA627 | reverse complement strand
TGAATTCGGGTAAGTATGATCCTCATAAGGTGGCATTGATCATCTCACAGACAGGTGGAGGATGCCGTGCAACAAACTATATTGCGTTTATTAGAAAAGCATTAAAGGATGCACATATGGATTATGTACCTGTTATTTCAGCAAACTTACAGGGATTAGAATCTAACCCAGGCTTTAAGATTACTTATAAGGTGGCTAAGAAAGTTATTATTGGGGCTATGTATGGTGACTTATTCATGAGAGTCTTATATCGTGTCAGACCGTATGAAAAGGTGAAAGGTTCAGCTAATGAATTATATGAATCATGGGTAGAAAAGTGTAAAGAAAACGTTGAAAATGGTTCTATGAAGGAATTCAAGAAGAACGTTTATCAGATTGTAAAGGAATTTGATGAATTACCACTTCTAGATATTAAGAAACCTAGAGTAGGTCTTGTAGGAGAAATCCTTGTGAAATTCCACCCTACTGCCAATAATGAGATTGTAAAGACTATTGAAGAAGAAGGCGCAGAAGCAGTTATGCCAGATTTAATTGACTTCTTCCAGTATTGTTTCTACAATACTCAGTATGAACATGAACATTATGATGCAAGCTGGAAATCAGCTAAGTTATGTAATGTAGCGATTAAACTCGTAGACTTCTTAAGAAAAGATATGATTAAGGCATTAGAAGCATCAAATCGTTTTGATGCACCACATCCTATTGATCAAATTGCGAAGAAAGCAAGTGAAGTTGTTTCTATTGGTAACCAGACAGGTGAAGGATGGTTCTTAACGGGTGAAATGATTGAACTCATTGATGAAGGTGCACCAAATATTGTATGTATGCAGCCATTTGCCTGCTTACCTAACCATGTAACAGGTAAGGGTGTCATTAAGGCATTAAGAAGAAAATATCCACAGTCTAACATCGTTGCGATTGATTACGATCCAGGGGCTAGTGAAACAAACCAGGTTAACCGTATTAAATTGATGTTATCAACAGCATTTAAGAATATGGAATCATCTAAATAGTGGAGGAAGATATGGAAGATGGACATTCCACCCCGCCCTCGCGAGGTAGGGCTATTCTAGGCTTTATAAGATCAAAACTGAATTATAATAAGATTTCTGTATTAAAGAAATTAGCCTGTAAGAATAACCCTGTAATATATAGACGTGTATTACAAGAATTAGGCGACTACAAGTATAAAAAGAAACCTGTGAAGGGTATAACCCTTTCACAGGCTGATTATGATACATGCTGCCTTATACTCACTGTAATGGTTGAGAAAGATTTCGATTATTATTATGATCAGGGAGATGTCAAGCGTACAATAGAACGTATGATTGACTTACTGAGTTAGGAGACTATTGTGAGAAAGATTAAAGAAGTTGTTGTAGTAGAAGGTAAAACAGATACAGCAACACTTAAACAGTTATTTGATGTAGATACAATTGAAACATCTGGGTCAGGAATCAACGAAGATATTCTATCTCTCATTAAAACTGCTGCCCAGACACGTGGCGTCATTGTCTTAACAGACCCTGATTATCCTGGTACACAGATTAGAAATAAAGTCATTCAGGCTGTTCCTAATGCGAAGCATGCCTTTGTCGCAAAAAAAGATGCCAAGGGTGTGAAGAAACTTGGTATTGCGGAAGCAAGGCATGATGCAATTATTGAAGCATTAGAGAATGCAGTCACATTTAGTGATGCTAAAGAATCTATTTCATGGGATGAATTTATTGATCTAGATGTATTAGGAAATAAGAAGAGAAGACTACAGGTCTATGATGCCTTTCATTTAGGTTATGGTAATGCGAAAGCATTATTTAAGAGACTGAATATGATGGGTATTACAAAAGAAGAAGTACTTAAAGCATTAAAGAGTCAGTAGACATTATCTGCTGACTCTTTTTTATGTATATTCAAATTTCTTCACTACCTACAATATTATGTTTTAAGTTAGTTTTACCATTTGTTGGAAACACATTATTTATCTATTTCTTTAAAGATGAAATTAAAAACCTATTATTTTAATAATAT
>NZ_DBPF01000035.1:0-78281 GCF_002299355.1 Catenibacterium sp. UBA627 | reverse complement strand
TTTTGTATACACTTCTTTATATTCAGAAATTCATTTAGTTATTTTTAAAGTAAGTAATTTATAGTATAATAGGATCAGAGGTGAGAATATTGGAATATGCTATTGAAATGCTTAATATCACAAAAGAATTCCCTGGTATTAAAGCAAACGACGATATTACTCTTCAAGTAAAAAAAGGCGAAGTTCATGCTTTATTAGGTGAGAATGGTGCTGGTAAATCTACTTTGATGAGTATTTTATTTGGTCTTTATCAGCCTGATATGGGTGAAATAAAGATTAATGGACAAAGCGTTAAAATCAATGACCCAAATGATGCCAATAAATATAACATTGGTATGGTGCATCAGCATTTTAAACTTGTTCATAATTTCACTGTATTGGAAAACATTATTTTAGGTGTCGAAGAGAAAGGGTTATTTGGTAAGCTCAAGACAGATAATGCACGCAAGAAGGTGATGAGCTTATCTGAGAAATATCATTTAAACATTGATCCAGATGCAAAGATTGAAGATATTACTGTTGGTATGCAGCAGCGTGTAGAAATCTTAAAGATGTTATATAGAAATAATGATATCTTGATTTTTGATGAACCTACAGCAGTACTCACTCCACAGGAAATTGATGAGTTAATGAAAATCATGAAGGAACTTATTAAGGAAGGTAAATCCATCATTTTCATTACTCATAAGTTAAATGAAATTAAAGCAGTAGCGGATCGCTGTACAATCATTCGTAAGGGACGTTATGTTGGTACAGTCAATGTAGCTGATGTGACTAAAGAACAGTTATCAGAAATGATGGTTGGTCATAAGGTAAACTTGACAGTCACTAAAGATGATCATGAACCATCTGATGTTGTATTAAAGGTTGACCATTTGAGCTATCAGCCTAAGACTTCAGATAAACTTCTTTTAAATGATGTTTCATTTGAAGTAAGAAAAGGTGAAATTGTTTGTATTGCTGGTATTGATGGCAATGGTCAGAGTGAATTGATTTATAACTTAACTGGACTTGAACAGCCTAATATGGGTCATGTTTATTTAAATGATGAAGAAATTACACATAAGAGTATTCGTTATCGTAATGACCATGGGTTATCTCATATCCCAGAAGACCGTCATAAGCATGGGTTAGTTCTTGATTATACTCTTGGTGAAAACTTGATTTTAAAATCATATTATAAGAAAGACTTCCAGAATCATGGCATTATTAATTTTGACGCAATGAATACTTATGCTGATCGTCTTATTGAAGAATATGATGTACGTTCAGGTGAAGGAAGAAATTCTATTGTGCGTGGTATGTCTGGTGGTAACCAGCAGAAAGCCATTATTGCAAGAGAAGTAGAACAGAATGATGACCTACTTATTGCAGTACAGCCTACACGTGGTCTAGATGTTGGGGCTATTGAATTTATTCATAAGCAGATTGTTAAGACAAGAGACAACAATAAAGCAGTATTACTTGTGTCACTTGAACTTGATGAAGTTATGAACTTATCAGATCGTATTTTAGTTATGTATGAAGGGGAAATCGTTGCGGATCTTAATCCAAAAGAGACTACTATTCAGGAATTAGGACTTTATATGGCAGGTTCTAAGAGAGGAGAAGGTTATGAAAAGTAATAAACCCGCTTTAATGGAACGTGCCAGCTTCAAATCAATTGTGTCTTCTTTACTCGCAATTTTAATGGGGCTAGTCGTTGGTTTTATCATTATCTTAATTGCTAATCCTAGTGATGCACTACAGGGATTATCTATTTTATTAACAGGTGGCTTTAGAGAAGGGTTATCTAGTATTGGACAGGTTATTTATTTAGCAGTACCAATCATGATGACTGGTCTATCTGTTTCATTTGCTTATAAATGTGGTGAATTCAATATCGGTGTACCTGGACAGTATTTAGTAGGAAGCTTCACTGCTGTATTTATCGCATTAAGAGCTACTTTTATTCCAGATAATTTAGTATGGATTTTTGCTATTTTAGGAGCTGGAATTGCTGGTGCTTTATGGGCACTTATTCCTGGTATCTTAAAAGCAGCTCGTAACGTAAACGTTGTTATTTCTGGTATCATGTGTAACTATATTGGTATGTTACTTGTTATCCAAGGTATTAAGGCAACTATCTACAATTCTACAGGTGCAGAAAGCTATGCAGTACCTAGTACACGTAGTATTCCTGGCTTTGGTCTCAATCAGATTTTTGGTGATCGTGTTAACTTAGGTATCATTATTGCTATCTTACTTTGCGTACTTGCTTGGTTTATTATGAATAAAACTACTTTTGGTTATGAACTAAAAGCATGTGGTTTCAATAAAGATGCAGCAAGATATGCAGGTATGAACGAAAAGAAATGTATTGTTTTAGCACTTATGATTTCAGGATTCTTTGCAGGTGTAGGTGGTGCCTTAACTTACTTATGTGGTACTGGTAAAACTTTACCAATCACTGAAACATTACCAAACGAAGGCTGGAACGGTATCCCAGTAGCCTTACTCGGCTTCTCTAATCCAATTGGATGTATCTTCGCTGCGTTATTCATTGGTTATATGAATGTTGGTGGTAACTATATGCAGGCACTTAATATTGCGATTGAAGTTATTGACATTATCGTTGCTGTTATTATCTACTTTGCTTCATTCACATTATTCATTAAAGCCTTATTAGAACGTTATCAAAGAAATAAAAAGAGAAAAACAGAAATACAGAATAAAGGAGGTAAAACAGAATGAGTTTAGTTTATTTCCTTTTTGCTCAGACTTTACTATTTGCCATTCCATTAATGATTGTTGCTTTGGGTGGTATGTTCTCTGAACGAAGTGGTGTTGTTAACTTAGCCCTTGAAGGTATTATGATCATCGGCGGTTTTGCTGGTGTATTCTATTTAAATTATATGCAGTCTAATGATATTCTTCATGGTATGCCACTTCTTTTAACAGGTTTACTTATTTCAGGAATTGTCGGTGTACTATTTAGTATGCTTCATGCCTTTGCAGCCATTCATTTAAGTGCTGACCAGACTATTTCTGGTACTGCATTAAATATGCTTGCTCCAGCACTTGGTATCTTCATCGCAAAAACTGTACAGGATGGTATGCAGAACGTTTCATTCACTAATGAATTCAGAATTTCTGAAGTTCCTGGACTTAGCAGTATTCCAGTACTTGGTGATTTATTCTTCAAAAACTGCTACTTTACTACATTCCTAGGCATTGCGATTCTTATCATTTCTTGGTATTTCCTTATGAAAACTAAGACTGGTTTAAGAATCCGTTCTTGTGGTGAAAACCCTCAGGCAGCAGATGCTGCAGGGATCAGTGTTTATAAGATCAGATATCTAGGTGTAGGTATTTCTGGTTTCTTAGCTGGTATGGGTGGACTTATTTATATCCTACCAATCTCTACAGAATTCACCTGCACTGTTGCTGGTTATGGTTTCTTAGCTTTAGCTGTATTAATCTTTGGTAACTGGACACCATTAAGAATTGCTGGTGCAGCATTCTTCTTCGGTTTCATGAAGACATTATCTTATACATATAACTCAGTTCCATTACTTGCTAAAATGTCTTTACCTGATACAACATATAAATTAATTCCATATGTTGCTACTTTAATTCTATTAGCATTCACATCTAAGAACTCAGCTGCGCCTCGTGCAGATGGTGTGCCTTACGATAAGTCTAAACGTTAATAGACCCGGACTCCTTAGGGAGTCCTTTTTTCTTGCACTACTATACAAAAAAGTTATAATGAATAGAGAAAGAAAAGAGGTATACAATGAACAAGATCTATCAAATGAATGGATATCAACTTCACTTGATTTCATCTAAGAAATTTAAAGATATTACAATCTCTGTTCGTTTTAAAGGACGTTTTACAAGAGAAACAGTCACAAGTAGAAGTGTTCTAGGATTCTTAATGATCACTGGAACTATGAAACATCCAACACAGAAGGACTTATCTAGAACACTAGAAGATTTATATGGTGCAAATCTTTCTGCTAATATTTCTTCAGCAGGTAAAGGTCATATTATTACTTTTAAAAATTCATGTGTTAATCAGGAATTCCTTCCTATCAATGAAAATCTACTCATTAAACAGGTAGATTTATTAAATGAATTAGTGAATCATCCTTATATAGTGGATAACCATTTCGATGAAGAAATGACTGAACTTAAAAAACAAGAAATCACATATCGTATTATGGCTGATATGGACGATAAGATGGGCTATGCCTTTGATCGTATGGTAGATTATATGGGAAGAGGAAGTGTTCTAGGATTACGTTCTACAGGCTATATAGAAGATATGGATAACATCAATGCTTATACTCTTGTGGAGACATATAAAGATATGATTCAAAATGATGATAAGCATGTTTATGTAGTAGGGGATATAGATGAAAGTATCGTTTCTATTTTTGAAGAAAGATTACAGTTCCCACGTACAGTTCATGAGCCTTATCCTACTGCTTATATTTATCAGAATGAGCGTATTAATCTTTTAGATATCATTGAAAAACAGGATATTGTCCAGTCTAAGCTCGTTATGGGGTACAAAGCAAACTGCTGTACCTTAAGCAAAAATACAGTTGCAATGAGCGTATTTTCTAATTTATTAGGAGGTTATTCTCAATCTAGACTATTCCAGGTAGTCAGAGAAAAGAACAGCTTATGTTACTTCATTCATTCAAGTTATGATCCAATGAATGGTATTATGACCATTGCAGCAGGTATTGATATGAATAATTATGATAAGACTAAAGAGTTAATTGGAAAACAGATCAAAGACTTGCAGGTTGGTCATATCACTGATGAAGAATTATCAATGGTAAAGACTATGTTAATCAATGCATTATCTAAAGTAGATGATGATCCAGATTCCATTATCTCATTCAATTGGAGAAGAGATATCATTAATAGTCAGGATACTATTGAAGATAAACAGAATGCAATTAAAAATGTCACTAAAGAAGATGTTATTAAATGTGCTCAAAGTATAGAACTAGATACAATCTATTTCTTGACTGGAAAGGAATTCTATGAAGAAAACTTATTATCCAACAATTAAAGAAACTCTATATCATGAAAAGATGAGCAATGGACTTAATGTCTATCTCATGCCTAAGGATGGCTTCACAAAGACATATGGTTTATTTTCAACACGTTTTGGCTCTATTGACCGTAGTTTCATTCCTCTAGGAGAAACAGATTTAATCACAGTACCTGATGGTGTCGCTCATTTTCTAGAACATAAGATGTTTGATATGGAAGAAGGGGATGCCTCAGAAAAGTTTGCCGCACTTGGTGCAAGCAGTAACGCCTTCACTTCTCATAGCCGTACTGCTTATTTATTCAATACAACCACAAATGTTGATGAATGTACTGAATTGTTATTAGACTTTGTTCAGGAATTAAATGTCACTCCTGAAAGTATTGAAAAAGAGAAGGGCATCATTAATCAAGAAATAGGCATGTATAATGATGATCCTGACTGGCGTGGTTATTTTGGTGCTATCAGCAACCTTTATCATAATCATCCTGTTAGAATTGATATTGCAGGTACTGTTGAAACAGTGGCAGAAATTGATTATGACATCTTACAGAAGTGTTATCACACATTCTATCATCCTTCTAATATGATGTTATTTGTATCAGGAAACTTTGATCCTGAACACTTAATGTCTATTATTCGAGACAATCAGGCAAAGAAAAGTTTCAAAGATATGCCACCGATTGTAAGAGGGGATCATAATGAACCTGAAACCATCTATAAGGACTATGAAGAAAACGTAATGGATGTCACCATGCCTAAAGTCAATGTGGCAATCAAGGTGGATCATGTCCCTCAATCACCTGAAGAAAAGCTTAAAAGACAGCTTTCTTTCTATATCTTCATGGATATGTTATTCTCTAAGAGTAGTGATTTAAGAGATGAATGGACTAAGAAGGGATTGATCAATGATTCATTCTTTACTAATTTCTCACAGGAACGTGATTTCTCTCATATTATCTTTGCGGGAGATAGTCCAAAACCGGATGAATTAATGGCTCATATTCATCAATTAATTGCAGATATTCCACATATGACATTAGATGAAGAAGCATTCAATAGAATGAAAAGAAACAATATTGGAACTCTTATTGGTTTCTTCAACTCTATCGAAACAATCGCTTCACTATTTAGTCAATACTATTTAGAGGGAATCAATTTATTTGATTTATTCGAAGCATATCAGGCTCTTACAATCGCTGATATCAAAAATATTTTACCTTTATTTTGTATGGATTTAACATCTAATTTTATTATCAGACCACTTAAGGCTAACGCCTAGATGTTGACTAAAAAAGCGCTTATGCTATAATGGTGGTGACCTGAGAGTATATGGATTTCCTACATTTTTGATAAGGGAACCTGATTGTTTGAAAGACGGTGTTGAAGACCTGCTACGAGTAGGGATCCTAATGTTTTTCACAAGGTACCCACCTGTATTTAACAGGGATAATCAACTCCTCTTAGGTCTTTTCATTTGTTTAAATTTTACAGGGGGTCATTATGGCTATTGATCAGAAACTCATCGATGAAATTAATGCACTTGCTCATAAAAAGAAGACAGTAGGTCTTACACCTGAAGAACAGGTTCGTCAGCAGAAGCTTAGACAGAAATACCTAAAAGAATTTAGAAGAGGCTTTGAACAGCAGCTTCAGAGCATCAAAGTTGTGGATGCAAATGGTAATGATGTCACTCCTGCAAAAGCAAGAATGCACAAAAAAATAAACTAGACAGTCTTTGTGAAAAGATTGTCTTTTTTATTGCCTTTCACTTTTGTAAAAAATGGTTTACACATCATTAAAATTATGTATAATGAGTGTAATTAGGAGGTACTCGAAATGGATTCGAATTTATCGATCGCTACAATAAGATCGCTTTGTATTGACATGATTAATAAGGCAAATTCTGGTCATCCAGGTATGGTTCTTGATGGCGCACCAGCCTTATATACATTGTTTACTAAGGTGATGAACATAAATCCCTCTTTGTCTAGTTGGCAAAATAGGGATCGCTTTGTTCTTGCAAGTGGTCATGCTAGTTCTTTGCTTTATGCTTTATTACATCTTTCTGGTTATGATTTAAGTCTCGATGATTTAAAACAGTTCAGACAGTGGCAGTCAAAAACACCTGGACATCCAGAAATCACTATCACAGATGGTGTAGATGCATCTTCAGGACCTTTAGGTCAGGGTGTTCCTACAGCAACAGGTATGGCAATTGCTGAAAAGTTCCTTGCCGAAAAATACAACAAGGAAGATTGTTCAATTGTTGACCATTACACATATGTATTATGTGGTGATGGTGATATGCAGGAAGGTGTGACTTATGAAGCATCCTCTCTTGCTGGTCATCTCTCTTTAGGAAAGCTTATTGTTATCTATGATGCCAATGAGGTAACACTTGATGGTCCTCTTTCATATTCATTCAGTGAAAATGTAAAGAAGAGATATGAAGCAATGAATTGGCAGGTTATCGAAGTGGCTGATGGTAATGACATTCAGGCCATCAACCGTGCATTAAAGCGTGCTAAGAAAGAGTTATTTAAACCATCTATTATCATCATGAAGACCGTTATTGGTTATGGTTCTTGCAACCAGGGAACTAATAAAGTTCATGGTGCACCTTTAGGTGAAGAAGACGGTAAGAATGCTAAGTTATCTTATGGATTTGACCATGATCCTTTCTATGTTCCTGAAGAAGTTTATGCTGATTTCAAGAAGAATGTTAAAGACCGTGGTACAAGAGCATATAAGAAATGGTTAAAGACTGTTGAAGAATATGCTGAAAAATATCCAGAAGAATATAAAGAATATAAAAATGCTATTGAAGGTAATTATCATTTAGATATTACAGAACTTCAAAAAGAATTCAAACCTGGCTATACAGAAGCAACTCGTAATATTTCTCATAGAATTATTCAGGAAGTTGCTGCACAGAACCCTACATTCTTATCTGGTACTGCAGATTTATCTTCTTCTACTAAGACATCAATCCAGGGTGAAGGAAGATTTAGCTGTGAAAACTATACTGGAAGAAATGTATATTTTGGTATCAGAGAATTCGCAATGGTGTCTATCATGAATGGTATGACATTACATAAGGGTGTTAAGATCTCAGCAGGAGGCTTCTTGGTATTCAGTGATTACTTTAAAGCAGCCTTAAGAATGGGTTCTTTACAGGAATGTCCAATCATTCTTCCATTATCACATGACTCTATCGCAGTCGGTGAAGATGGTCCTACACATCAGCCTGTTGAACAGCTTGCGATGCTTAGAAGCAGTATTGATGTTGAAGTATTACGTCCAGCTGATGCAAATGAAATGCTTGCATCTTGGAAGATTGCTGTTGAAACAAAGAATATGCCAGTTGCATTAATTCTTACTAGACAGCCAGTAGAAAACCTTACAAATTCTACTTATGAAGATGTATTACATGGTGCTTATATTGCTAGAAAAGAATCTGGTGATTTAGAAGGTATCATTATCGCTTCTGGTTCTGAAGTAGGTCTTGCAATTCATGCACAGGAAGAATTAGAAAAACAGGGACATTCAGTACGTGTTGTTTCTATGCCTTCAATGAATTTATTTGATGCACAGACTGATGAATATAAGGAATCCGTTTTACCAAATAGCTGCAGAAAGCGTCTTTCTGTAGAAATGTTATCTGATTTTGGATGGCATAAATATGTTGGTTTAGATGGTAAAACTATGTGTGTTAATACTTTTGGTGCAAGTGCTCCAGCAAGTAGAGTCATCAAGGAATATGGTTTTACTGTTGAAAACGTTGTAAAAGAATACAACTCATTATAAAAACAATTTAAAAGGGAGGATATCTTAGGATATTCTCTCTTTAAATTAGTACTAAAACACTAAAACAATTTACAAACATAATCTAGTTTGATATAATTGTTTAATGTTAACGGAGGTATTTACAATGGTAGCAGGATATATTATTACTACAATTATTGGTGCTCTTGTTGGATTCTTCTTTGCAAGATGGATGTTCAAGAGAGAATTAAAGAAAAACCCACCAATCTCAGAAAAAATGATTCGTGCTATGTTTATGGAAATGGGACGTAAACCTAGCGAAACTCAGATCAAGAGAATCATGAAAAGTGTTAATGATCAATATAAATAAGGGATAAAACCCTTATTTTTATTTAACATGAAAATTACAATTACAAGACATTCTAAAACGCTTTGGAATAAAGAAAAAAGACTTCAAGGATGTAAAGATTCTCCTTTAAGTCCTGAAGGCATGGATAATATTCTAGCTTTAAAAGAACATATCAAGAATAATCATTATGATGCTATTTATTCCAGTCCTATTAAGCGTGCATATGATACTGCAAAGCTATTATTTGATAATCAGCCCATCATTACTGATGAACGCATTCGAGAAATGAATTTTGGTCTATTAGAAGGACAAAAAATTGATGAAATTCCTGAGAAATATAAGAAAACTTATCATGATTTATGGTGTCACCCTGAAATATCCAATGGTATTCCAGAAGGGGAAACCTATGATGAAATTGAAGAAAGAGTTAAAGACTTTTTAAATGATCTTGTGAAAAAGCCTTATGACAACGTATTTATTGTCACTCATGGATTCTGTTTTACTATTATTATGGCCACAATCATGAACCTCGATAGAAAAGACTATATCAAGGTCAACAGTCCTGTTGTGGATGGCTGCTCTGAAACAATTGTGGATTATACTAATGGCGCATTTACTGTGGAAGTTTATGGAAATAATGATTTCCTTCCACACCAGTCAAATGAATCATTTTCCAAATAAAAAAGTCAAATGGCTAAAACCATTTGACTTTATTTTCTGTTCCGTTTTTTATTCTTATAATATTTGCACGATGTCTATAGACAATAAGTGCAACAACACATATATTAGTAATGATTCCAATTGTAGAATATCCAATAAATGGTGATGCAATAAGTACAGCTGTTGCACCAAGGATACTAGATAAAGATACATACTTAGTTGTCTTTAATGTAATTAAGAATACCGCTACTGCGATAATAAAACCATATATATTAGTCATCAATGTATAGGCGATTGCACTTGATACAGCCTTACCACCCTGGAAATTCGCAAAGATAGGATAACAATGACCAATCATACAGAATAGTGCACATGGATAAATGATATTAGCTGAAATACCAGATACTTTCGCAATCCATCCTGTTAGTAGGATAGTAATGATACATTTTGTTGCATCAAATAAAATAACCGTCATTCCGGCTTTTTTTCCTAGTACTCTTCCTGCATTGGTACCACCTAGATTATGTGATCCATATTGACGAACATCAGTATTATAAAACACTTTACCAATGACTAATGCAAAAGGTATTGAACCATATAGATAACTTATTAATAAACAGATGATTATAATTAAATATTTCATCGACTCACCTCACAAAAAATCATTATACATAAATACTACAAAAAATCAAACTTTCCTATAAATTCCTTTTTGTGTTATACTAGTCAAGTTGAGGAGGTATGCTCATGTCAAATACACATTATGATGAATCTGATATTCAAATCTTAAAAGGTCTAGAAGCCGTTAGAAAAAGACCAGGAATGTACATCGGTTCAACTGATTCTCGTGGTTTACACCACCTTGTATGGGAAATCGTTGATAACTCTATTGATGAAGCTATTGCTGGATATGGTAAGAAAATTACAGTTACATTACATAAAGACAACAGCGTAACGGTCGAAGATGAAGGCCGTGGTATGCCAACAGGTATTAATAAAGAAACAGGAAAGCCAACAACAGAAGTTATCTTAACAGTATTACATGCTGGTGGTAAATTCTCAGAAGATGGTGGTTATAAGACTTCAGGAGGACTACATGGTGTAGGTTCTTCTGTAGTAAATGCCCTCAGTGAATTTTTAGAGGTCACTGTCCATCGTGATGGTGTCATTCATACACAGCGCTTTGAAAAGGGTGCTACAAAAATTGGAAAGTTAAAAAAAGTAGGTAAAACAAATAAGACAGGTACAATTATTCATTTCAAACCTGATGCTTCTATTTTCTCTACCACGACATTTAGTTTCCAGACAATTAGTGAAAGACTTCGTGAAGATGCATTCCTATTAAAGGGAATGACAATAGAACTTATTGATGAACGTACTGATAAAGATGAAACATATCAGTATGAGAAGGGCTTGGAAGAATTTATTGACTGGATCAATAATGATAAAGAAGCTGTTTCACCTATTATCTCTTTTGATGATACTAATAATGAAATAGAAGTAGAGATTGCGATGCAGTTTACACAAAGCTATCAAGAGAATATTATTTCTTTTGTTAATTTAGTACGTACTGGAGATGGAGGTACGCATGAAGTAGGATTCCGTTCTGGTTTGACTAAGGTATTTAATGAATATGCGAGAAAGTATGCCTTATTAAAGGCAAAGGATAAGAATCTTGAAGGCAGTGATGTACGTGAAGGATTGAATGCTATTATTTCTGTTAAGATTCCAGAAAAATATCTTCAGTTTGAAGGACAGACTAAATCTAAGCTTGGTTCACCTATTGCCCGTAATACTCTAGAAAATGTTACTTTTGAACGTATTACTTATTTCTTGGAAGAAAATAAAGATATTGCAGAAAAGCTGATTGAAAAGATGATCAAGGCAGCAAATGCAAGACAGGCAGCACGTAAGGCTAAGGAACAGGCAAGAAAAGGTAAAAATAACCGTGAGGCAAAATTCCTCAGTGGTAAACTAGCTCCTGCACAGTCTAAGAACAAGCGTAAGAATGAATTATATCTTGTCGAGGGTGATTCTGCCGGTGGTAGTGCAAAACAGGGAAGAGACCGTAAATTCCAGGCTATTCTTCCACTTCGTGGTAAAGTTATCAATACAGAAAAAGCCACACAGGCAGATATTTTAAAGAATGAAGAAATCAGTACAATGATTAATACAATTAATGCGGGTGTAGGTGCTGATTTTAATGCGGATGATAGTGCTTATGATAAGATTATCATCATGACCGATGCGGATACTGATGGAGCACATATCCAGATCTTGTTGCTTACATTCTTCTATCGTTATATGCGTGATTTGATTAAAGCTGGTAAAGTTTATATCGCTATGCCACCTCTTTATAAAGTTTCTAAGAAATCCGGCAAGAAAGACAACGTCATCTATTGCTGGGATGAAAAGGACCTAGAAGCCGCACGTAAAAAGATGGGAAGAGGCTACGATGTACAGCGTTACAAAGGTCTTGGTGAAATGAATGCTGAACAGTTATGGGAAACAACTATGAATCCTGAAACACGTACACTTATTCAGGTCACTATTGATGATGCAGCAATTGTAGAAAGAAGTGTTTCTGTATTAATGGGCGATAAAGTACAGCCTAGACGTGAATGGATTGAAAACAACGTACAATTCTCATTAGAAGATAGCTTCTTTATGGAAGGATAGGTGATCAAACATGACAGAAAAAAATATTATTATGTCCTTAGAGGATATCATGGGTGACCGCTTTGGACGTTATTCTAAATATATTATCCAGGATCGTGCATTACCTGATGTAAGAGATGGATTAAAGCCAGTACAAAGAAGAATTCTATATGCTATGTGGAAGGAAGGAAATCTTCCTAACAAGCCATATCGTAAGTCAGCTAAGACAGTCGGTACTGTTATTGGTAATTATCATCCTCATGGAGATTCTTCTGTTTATGAAGCAATGGTTCGTTTATCACAGGATTGGAAGATGCGTATGCCTTTAGTAGATATGCAGGGTAATAACGGATCTATTGATAATGACCCAGCTGCTGCCATGCGTTATACTGAAGCACGTCTCGCACCTATTGCACTTGATCTCATTAAGGATATTGATAAAGAAACAGTGCCGATGGCACTTAACTTCGATGATACTGAATATGAACCAACTGTATTTCCTGCAAAGTATCCGAACTTATTAGTTAATGGGGCTACAGGAATCTCAGCTGGTTATGCCACTGATATTCCTCCTCATAACTTAGAGGAAGTCATTGATGCTACTATTTACCGTATTAAGCATCCTCATTGTTCATTTGATGAACTTCATCAATTCATTAAAGGACCTGATTTTCCTACTGGAGCGATTGTTGAAGGAGCCAGCGATATTGCGACTGCCTTAAGAACTGGTCGCGGTAAAGTTGTTGTTCGTTCACGTTATAAAATTGTAGAACAGAAGAATATCAATCAGATTCTTATTACAGAAATTCCTTATGAAGTCAATAAGGCTGAACTTGTAAGAAAGATGGCTGAGATTCAGTTTAATCGTGATATCGATGGAATCATTGAAGTCAGAGATGAATCTGACCGTAATGGATTATGTATTGCAGTTGATTTAAAGAAGGATGTTGATGCAAGAAATACATTGAACTACTTCTTTAAAAATACAGATTTACAGAAGAACTATAACTATAATATGACTGCAATCAAGGATAAGCGTCCAGTATTAATGGGTATTGAAGATATTCTTGACGGCTATATCAAACATGAATGTGAAGTCGTTACTAAGCGTTCTATTTTTGATCTCAATAAAGCACAGGAACGTGAGCATATTGTAGAAGGGCTTATCAAGGCTATTTCTATTCTTGACGAAGTAGTCAAGACAATTAGAGCGTCTAAGGATAAGGCGGATGCAAAAGTGAATTTAATGAACGCTTTTGGCTTCACTGAAAGACAGGCAGAAGCGATTGTTACTTTACAGCTTTATCGTTTAACAAATACTGATATTGTATCCTTAGAAAATGAACAGAAAGAATTACAGGCTCTTATTGAAAGTTTAAATGCGATTTTAACTAGTGAAAAAGTATTAAGAAAAGTAATTATAGATGAGTTAAAAGGGGTTAAGAAGAAATATCCAACACCTCGTTTGACTGAAATTAAAGATGAAATCATGGATACGTCTGTGAACCAGCAGGCAATGATCATTTCTGAAGATGTTTATGTATCTATTACACGTGATGGCTACTTCAAGAAGATTTCTACACGTTCTTATAAAGCATCTGATGAGAATACATTTGGGAAGAAAGACACTGATATGCTTGTTGACTTATTTGAAGCCAATACATTGGATGTTATCCTTTCATTCACAAATAAAGGAAACTATTGCTTTGTGCCTGTTTATAAGTTAGAAGACTTCAAGTGGAAGGATCTAGGCAAACATCTAAGTTATTTAATTAAATTAGGTAATGATGAGAAGATTATTGGTAATATTCTTGTTAAATCATTCGATTTAGACCAATATGTTGTCTTATCAAGCAAGAATGGACAAATTAAACGTGTAAGTATTAAGGACTTTAATGTCAGCCGTTTCTCTAAACCATTAAAGTGTATGAACTTAAAGGATAATGATGAACTTATCAGTGTTGATATAAGTGATGGAACAAAGGGTATTATTACTGTCACTAAAGCAGGATATGGTACTTTATATAGTGAAGATGAAATATCTGTATTAGGTGTAAAAGCAGGTGGCGTAAAAGGCATTAGTATGCGTGATGATGAGGTTGCCTTTATGAGTGTCTTTGATCCTTCAATCGCTTCATCTTTATTACTTGTTTTGAATCCTGCCCATTTTAAACGTATTCATATAAGTGATATTCCAGCATGTCATCGTGCAACTAAAGGAACATTGTTATTTAAATCATTAAAGACAAAACCAACTAAGATTTTTACTGGATTTATCTGTAATCCACAGGATGAATTTACTATTAAGAGTGGTACAGAAACAATGAAGCTTGTATCTAAAGATATCAGCTTTGGTGCACTAAGCGCGAAGGCCAACACTTTAAAACAATGCCCATTTGATTTTATTGATGATGTACATCTCACACGCTCTATGGTGATTAAAGAACATACAAAAAAGAAAATAGAGGAAAATAAGGTAGATCTCACAATTAAAGATCCAAATCTATTTGATGAGATGGAAGGGGATCCTGATACAGAGTTTGAATTTATTTCAATGGATGATTATCTTAATGAAAAGTAGGAAATATCCTTTCTACCTCTATGTAATTGAATAAAAATAGTGTAAAATGACCTAAGAAAAGGAAGGTATATATGACAGAAATAAGATGTTATGGATGTGGCGCCATCATTCAAAGCGCTGATACTAAAAAGCCTGGCTACGTGCCAGAGTCTGCTTTAAGCAAAGAAAAGATTCTTTGTCAAAGATGTTATAAATTAATGCATTATCATCAGAAAATGGAATCTCATTTAACTAAAGATGATTTCTTACGTGTTTTACAGACTGTGGGAGAAAAAGATTGCTTAGTTGTTTATATCGTTGACTTATTTGACTTTAATGGTTCACTTGTACCTGGTCTTATGCGTCATATTGGATATAATGATGTACTTGTGCTTGCAAATAAAAGAGATATCTTACCTAAGTCTTTAAAGGAACATCGCCTTAATACATGGGTAAGAAGACAATTCAAGGAATATGGAATCAAGCCTCTTGATGTTGTTGTAACAAGCGGCAAGAAGAATATGAACTTTGATGAAATCTTCGACAAGATTGATGAATATCGTCATGGACGTGATGTTTATGTCGTAGGTATCACAAATGTTGGTAAGTCTACATTTATCAACCGTATGCTGAAGAACTATTCAGATACGACTAATCTTATTACTACAAGTGAATTCCCTGGTACGACACTTGACCTAATCAAGATTCCTCTTGACGATCATTCATCTTTATATGATACTCCAGGTATCTTGAATGAACATCAGTACACATCCGTTGTGGATGAGAAAGATTTAGCTTATATCATGCCTCCGGGAGAAGTAAGACCTATGTCTTTTCAGTTAAATTCTGATCAGTCAATCTTCTTCAGCGGTTTTGCGAGAATTGATTATACAAAAGGAAATAAAGGAAACTTTATCTGCTATTTCTCTAGAAATATGCAGATTCATCGTACAAAGACTGAAAAAGCAGATGAATTGTTTAATAGACATAAGCAGTTACAGGTTTATGGACCTGCTTCATCTATGAAGGAAATGAAAGCTTATGAATTCACTTTACCAGAAGAAAAGCGTGATATTGTGATTTCAGGTTTAGGATTTGTATGTATTCATGCACCTAAAGGTAAGATTAAGGTTTATGTACCTGAAGGTATTGATGTATTTATGAGAGAAAGTTTAATTTAGAGGATAAATGAATGTTAAATAGTAAACAGAAGAAATTTTTAAGAAGTGAAGCACATAACTTAAAGCCAATCTTCCAGGTTGGTAAAGATGGTGTAGGTGAAAAACAGATCAACAGCATCAATGATGCCTTAAAAGCAAAAGAACTTATTAAAGTTAAATTATTAGATACATGCCCTGAAACAGTGAATGAAGTGGCTTTAGAAATCTCAATGGGTACTAAAGCAGATGTTGTTCATATTATTGGACATACAATCATCTTCTTTAAATCAAGTGAAAAAGGAATTTATAAAATATAATGAAGATTGGTTTACTTGGTGGTAGTTTTGATCCTATCCATAAAGGGCATATAGAGATTGCAAGCGAAGCAATTACTTCGCTTTCTCTTGATTCATTTTACTTCATTCCTACTAAAAACAACCCTTGGAAGGATAATCAGAATGCCCCTGGCGCAAGTCGTAAAGAAATGATAGAGATTGCGATTCACCAGGACCCAAAAATGAAAGTATGTACTATTGAACTTGATTCTTTAAGTAATGAAAAGAATTATACAATTGATACAATTCATGCATTAAAGAAGATGTACCCCGATGATACATTGTATTATTTAATGGGTATGGATCAGGCAATGGCTTTTGAAAAATGGAAAAATGCGGAAGATATTTCAAAATTAGTCCAGCTTGTTGCATTTAATAGAGGCGGTTATCCTACAACTCATCCTAATTTAGAGACATATCACTTTATTAAGATGGATAATGTAGAAATCACAGCATCTAGCACAGAGATTAAAGATGGGGCTTTAGATATGCTCGATAAAGATGTACTTAGATATATCTCTCAAAATGGCCTTTATCTAGAAACTATGATTAGAAATAGAATGAAAGAAAAACGTTATAAACATACTCTAAGTGTAGCTTCTCTAACGAGAGATTTCTGTGAAAGCAATGGCATTGATCCTCTCAAGGGCTATATTGCCGGCATGATGCATGATGTTGCAAAAGAAATGCCTCATGATCAGGCTAAAAAACTGATGAAGAAGCATTATGCTTCTCATTTAGATCAGCCTGAACCTATCTGGCATCAATGGCTCTCACGTTATGTATGTGAGAATGAATTTCTTATAAGTGATGAAGAAATCTTAAAAGCAATTGAAGATCATACAACAGCTTCTACATCCATGAGTCTTCTTGGTATGTGCTTATATTGTGCTGATAAGTTGGATCCTTTAAGAGGATATGATTCATCAGAACAGATCACTTTATGTAAGCATGATATTGAAGCAGGATTTAGAAACTGTCTGACTGATTTTTATGAATTTTCAACAAAGAAGCATCGACCTATCGACCCATGTTTCTTTGAGGTTTATGATAAATATGTAGAAGGAGTTAATAATGACTAAAGTAGAATGTATTGTGAAAGCAATGGACGATAAATTAGCCCAGGATATTGTGGCAATCAATATGGAGAACGCCTCTCCTTTATATGACACATTTATTTTATGTACTGCATCTAATAAACGTTTATTAAATGCAATTCAGGATAATGTTGTTGATCAATGTGAAATGAATGGTTTTGAAATTAAAAGCATAGAAGGCCGTGGTAATGCGGAATGGATCCTTATCGATGCAGGAGATGTGATTTGTCATATATTCTCTGAAGAAGCACGTAAAGAATATAATTTAGAAAAATTATGGAGCGATATGCCTACTATTGATATCAAGGAGTATCTTGCATAATGGCTGCCTATAAAGAGTTTTCTTATTATTATGATTCTTTAATGGACCCAGACTTCTATTCAGATTATTTAAAATTCATTCATGAACATGCTGATCTTAAAACAGTATTAGAACTTGGATGCGGAACAGGCTTGACTGCTATTGAACTCGCAAAAGAAGGGCATCAGGTTCTAGCCACTGATTTATCAGAAGATATGGTAAACATCACAGCCTCAAAAGCAAAGGATGAAGGCGTTGAACTTTTAACTGAAACAATCGATATGTGTGATTTTGCACTCTCTCAGCCTGTCGATACTATTCTTTGTTTAACAGATGCTATCAACTATGTTTTAAGTAAGAAAAAGGTACAGGATGTCTTCAATAACGTTTATGAAGGATTGAAATACAATGGTACTTTCATCTTTGATGTCAACAGCCTTTATAAATGCAATGTGATCTTAGATGATTATCATGAAAAAAATGAGGATGAAGATTTCTTCTTCTCATGGGATGTAGAAAGTGACCATAAGGGTAGTATTACACATCATATTATTATTGATGAAGACGGTCATCATGTTGATGAAACACATCATCAAAAAACTCTTCCTGTTGAAGAATATGTCAAAATGCTTAAAAAAGCAGGCTTTAAGTCTATTGCTTATTATAGTGATTTTGGTGAATACCAGGAAGAGTGTGAACGCATTATATTTGTAGTAAAGAAAGTGAGGAATTAACATGTTAGGTATTATTGGTGCAATGGAAGAAGAAGTGAATGAAATTCTTGCGTTGATGAAAGTTGAAAAAGAATACCAAGAATGTAATTATCATTTTTATGAAGGATTCTTAGGAAAAAAAGAAGTTGTTGTCGTGCAGGGTGGTATTGGTAAAGTCAATGCAGCTATTTCAGCCACTCTTTTATTAAAGAACTTTGATATTGATCATGTAATCAATGTTGGTTCTGCCGGTGGACTTGATTTAAAAGAAAATGTTGGTGACGTCATCATTAGTGAAAAGGTTGTTCATCATGATGTAGATGTCACTGCTTTTGGACGTCCTTACGGACAGATTCCTGATATGCCGCTTTACTATGAAGCAGATCCTGCTCTTATATCTTATGCAAAAGAAATATTTGAACATAATGGCTTAACTGTATACAGTGGTCTTATTGTATCTGGTGATCAGTTTGTTGCAAGAAAAGACCAGGTAGATGCAATTAAAGAACACTTCCCTGATGCATTATGCTCAGAAATGGAAGCTGCAACAGTAGCTCAGGTATGTACAGTCTTTAATAAACCATTTATTATTGCACGTGGATTAAGTGATATTTTTGATAAAGGCAGCAGTTCTATCCAGTTTGATCAGTATCTTAAGGAAGCTGCAAAGTCATCAGCACATATGTGCTATGATCTAGCTCAGAAGCTCATATAAATGAATAGAATTGAATTATTGGCCCCTGCAGGTGATTTTGAGTCTCTGCAGGGCGCTATTGCGAATGGCGCTAATGCGATTTATCTTGGAACAACTGCCTTTTCAGCACGTGCCTTTGCAAAGAATTTCAGCTTAGAAGAACTCAATCAAGCTGTACAATATGCTCATTTAAGAAATGTTAGAATATTTGTGACTGTTAATACATTATATCAAGATGATGAAATGAAGGATGTTTTATCATTAATTGATAGTTTATACGATTTACAGATTGATGCATTACTTATCCAGGATATCGGCTTATTAAAGCTTGTACATGAAAGATATCCAGATATGGAACTTCATACTTCTACTCAGATGAGTGTCATGTCACTAGAAGCATTACGCTATTTTGAAGAATTAGGCGTCAAGAGAGTTGTTCTTGCAAGAGAAAATACAATTGATGAAATCAAATACATCTGTTCTCATACAGATTTAGAGATTGAAGTATTTGCGCACGGTGCCTTATGTGTAGGCTATTCTGGACAATGTTTGATGTCTAGTATGATTGGTAGAAGAAGCGGTAATAGAGGGGCCTGTGCACAACCATGTCGTTTACCTTATAGTTTGGAAGAAGATGGAAAAATCATTAATACAAGCTATTTAATGTCTACTATGGATCTTTGTACCTCTGATCATATTAATGAGTATATTGAAGCAGGTGTAGCTTCTTTAAAAATAGAAGGGCGTATGAAACGTCCTGAATATGTCGCTGCAGTCACTCAAGTGTATTCTAAAGCTATTAAGCATTATTATGATGGTACACCTAATTATACAAAAGAGAACTTCAATGATATGAAACAGATGTTTAATCGTCATTATACATCTGGTTATCCATTTAAAGACAACAAGATTGTAGATGAGACTTTTTCAGGCAATCAAGGTGTTTTTCTAGGTTATGTCAAAGGATATGACTATCGTAGTAAACGCGTCTCTATTGCCCTAAAAAACGATTTAACACAAGGGGATTCTATTGTTTTTACTGAAATAGATAAAGGAAGACCTGTCAATAAGATCTATTATCAGAATAAACTGATTAATAAAGCAGAAGCAGGAATGAATGTCCAGATTGAATTTGATGATGTAGTAAAGAGTGGTACTGTTAATAAGACAATTAGTGTAGATACTATTAACCGCATGCAGAAGACATATCAGAAAGAGAAGAAATATCGCATGATTGATATGTATTTTAAAGCATCTCTTAATAAGCCATGTTCTCTTATCGTAAAGTGTGATGGAGAAGAGATTACTGTAGTTAGTGAACAGATTATTGAAGCCGCCTCTAAACGTGCAGCAACTAAAGAGAATATTACTGACCATTTAAATAAGCTGGGGCATACTGTATATGAAGCAAATTCTATTGATGTTTCTTTAGATGATGCATTATTTATACCTATCACTATTGTCAATAATATGCGTCGTGAGGCACTTTCTAAGCTCGATGAATTATTTGCCTTTAAGAAGTTACATAAAGCTCCTATAAAGGAATTTCAGCCTCTTAAAGTTATTCCACAGGTTGTATCAGAATATCATGTAGTAGTTTCTAATATAAAACAGTTAGAAATTGCTCTTAAATATTATGATCATGTTTATTATTACTATGATGACCATTTAAAAGAAGCATTATCTTGCTTTAATGAATATGGTAAAGTACCTAATCTTTATCTGCCTCGTATTATGCATGATAAAGATATAGATGAAGTCATTCACAATCCGTTATTGAAAGAATTCAATACCCTTATTGTCAATGACTTTGGTAGTTATAGATTATTAAAAGATCATCCTCTTATTATTGGTCAAGGATTTAATATTTATAACCATTATGATGCTTATGCATTTAAAGAACCTGTTATTGCATCATTTGAATGTACAAGAAAACAGATCAGACAGATGAAGGATTACAATGCAGATCTTATTTTACCTATTTATGGTAAAACTGAGAATATGATTAGTGAACACTGTGTTATTTCACAATCTTATTTCCATAAAAAAGTGCCTCATTGTGGTATGTGTAAAAAGCATAGTTATAAGATTGTAGATAGAAAAGGAATATCTTTTGATATTTTTACAGACTCATCATGTCGTAATCATATTCTTCATAATGAGCCGATCTATGTTGAAAATCATCAATCTATGAACATTTCATATTTTATTATGATAACTACAGAAACAGAAAATGAGACTGTAACCGTTTTAGAAGACATCAAAAAACGTACTTCTAAAGGGAAAAAAAGTAATTTAAAACAGTCTTATGTAATAGGATATTTCAAATAACATTTTAGATAAAATCTATATTTTTCATAATTCCTAAATTGCCACCACAATTTTTTTGTGTTATAATAAACCACAGATAGAAATGGGGAGGTAAACTTTATGGCATTAGATATGGATCTCGCTAAACGTCTAAAAACTTATAGAACTTTTAAAAACCTTACACAAAAAGAGGTAGCCGCACATCTTAATGTACCTCATTCTGCAATTTCAGATATTGAAAATGGCAAAAGAGATGTGACAGTTGGAGAATTAAAAGTTCTTTCACGCTTATATGGACGTAGTGTTGAAGAAATCATGAGTGGTAAGAAATATGACTACTATAATATTGCGAATATTGCACGATTATTATCTGAGTTACCAGATGAAGATCTTAAAGAAGTCATGTTCATCATTGAATATAAGAGAAAAAGATTAGAAGAAAAATAGTTTTAAAGGGAGATAGTGTACTATCTCCCTTTATTTCATATTCTTTACAAGCTTCTTAAATTCTTTTAGTAACTGCATACCTTCATCAAGTACTTCCTGATTACAAATATGATGATCTAGATTATCATAAAAAATAATATTAAAAGGTTGAGTATCAACAATTGCATAAGTCCCATAACCATAACTTCCACGATTGATCATAGCACTGCCTGGATTCACAAAAGTAATACCTTCATGAACCTGAATAGTAGGGACATGTGTATGTCCATGAAAGCATATATGACATTTATTTTCTTTACATGCTTCTATTAGTTCATCATAGCCACTATAAACGTGATAATCATTACCATGCGTCACAAATATATCTTCATAGACTACATAGTGAGGAAAAACCTCTTCATCATGATTTCCATGTACAACTATATTATAATCCTTAAGTAATGGATCATTAGGAAGTAATGATGAATCCCCACAATGTACCAATAAATCCACTTTATTTTTCCATCTTTTTGTAATATCATCCAATATATCGTTATACATATGCGAATCACTTACAACTAGTATTCTCATTTTAACCACCTCAAAAATATTATAAATTAAATTTATAGCCTTTTGAATATCCTTTTTTCTATTATGCCGAAAAAAACTTTTGGGTAAGTGTTTACATCATGTCTAAAAATTAGTATAATTAGCATATAGAAATTAGAAAAGGAGTAATGACAATGAAAACAATTTTATTAGTATGTTCTGCAGGTATGTCTACTAGCTTATTAGTAACTAAAATGGAAGCTGCAGCTAAGGAACAGGGAGTAGAAGCAAAGATCTTTGCTTTACCATTCTCTGATGCACCTAGAGTATTAGAAGAAGTTGACTGCATCTTACTTGGCCCACAGGTTAGATTCCAGAAGGCTGCAATCGAAAAGTTAGCTGCTTCAAGAAAAGCTGGTGCTATCCCTGTTGACGTTATCGATATGAGAGATTACGGAACAATGAACGGTAAGGCTGTTCTTGCTACTGCTCTTAAATTATTAGGTGAATAACATAAACACATAAAAGAGAAGGAGATATTCCTTCTCTTTTTTATTTCAAATATTATGTACAATTAAAATTACTTTTAAAGGCTATTATTTAGTCTAAGCATATTTTTTACACTTTTTATTTATCTTTTTACTTAGTTTTGCTATAATGTTTAAAAATTTATGAAAACGGAGGATTCGACTGTGAAAAAAGGGATTATTACTGTAGTTGGAAAGGACCAGGTAGGTATTATTGCAAAGGTATGTACTTATCTTGCTGAAAATGATGTGAATATTTTAGACATCTCTCAGACTATTGTACAAGGCTATTTCAATATGATGATGATTGTTAATCATGATGCTTCTACTAAACCTTTTAATGACTTATCAGATGAACTTGCTGCTTTAGGTCAGGAAATTGGTGTTGATATTAAAATTCAGCATGAAGAAATTTTTAATATGATGCATAGATTATAAGGAGATGTGGAGATGATTAATCAATTCGAAGTTATTGAAACAAACAAAATGATTGAAGAGGAAAATCTTGATGTAAGAACAATCACAATCGGTATTAGCTTATTTGAATGTATTGATTCTTCATTAGATGTTCTTTGTGACAATATTTACAACAAAATCATGTCTACTGCAAGAAATCTTGTACCAGTAGGACAGTCTATTGAAAAGAAATATGGTATTCCTATTGTGAATAAGCGTATCTCTGTTACGCCTATTGCAACAATCGGATCTTCAGCCTGCAAGAAGCCAGAAGACTATGTACAAATTGCCAAGACATTGGATAAATGTGCCAAAGAACTTGGTATCAACTTCATTGGTGGTTACACTGCTATCGTTTCTAAGGGTATGACCAAGGCAGAACGTATGCTTATTGAGTCTATTCCACAAGCTATGAAGGAAACTGAATTTGTATGTTCAAGTGTTAATGTTGGTTCTACTAAGACAGGTATTAACATGGATGCTGTCGCATTACTTGGACAGATTGTGAAAAAGACTGCATATGCAACTAAAGAAATTGAATCTATCGGTTGTGCTAAGCTTGTTATTTTCTGTAATGCCCCAGATGATAACCCATTTATGGCTGGTGCCTTCCATGGTATAAGTGAAACTGATGCTATTATTAATGTTGGTGTTAGTGGACCTGGTGTTATGCATAAAGCGATTAAAAATGCGAAAGGTAAAGACTTTGGTGAACTTTGCGAAATCATCAAGAAAACAGCATTTAAGATCACTCGTGTTGGTCAGTTAGTTGCTTTAGAAGCTTCTGAAGCATTAGGTATTCCATTTGGTATTATTGACTTATCTTTAGCACCTACACCAGCTATTGGTGACTCAATCGCAGACTGCTTACAGAGCATGGGTCTTGAAAGAGTAGGGGCTCCAGGTACAACTGCTGCACTTGCAATCTTAAATGACCAGGTTAAGAAGGGTGGCGTTATGGCATCTTCTTATGTAGGTGGCCTTTCAGGTGCCTTTATTCCAGTGAGTGAAGACCAGGGGATGATTGATGCCGTCAATGCAGGATCTTTAACTTTAGAAAAGCTAGAAGCAATGACTTGTGTATGTTCAGTAGGCCTAGATATGATTGCAATTCCTGGTGAAACAAAAGCTGAAACAATCTCTGGTATTATTGCAGATGAAATGGCTATCGGTATGATCAACCAGAAAACAACTGCTGTTAGACTTATTCCAGTTATTGGTAAGGATGTAGGAGATACAGTTGAATTCGGTGGATTATTAGGCTATGCTCCAATCATGCCAGTTAATTCATTCTCATGTGATGAATTCGTTAATCGTGGTGGACGTATTCCAGCACCTATCCATAGTTTCAAGAACTAATGAAAGAAGGTTTTATCCGTGTATTTAAATGATTTAACAGTATATTATCAGCTTACTGATGATGAAGATGTACTTTTCCTTTTAAAGAATGTTGACAAGCTAGATAACAAAGTTATTGAACATGATTTTATTGCGAAATTCCTACAGGTGGCTGAAAAATATGATCTTCATGATAACCTTATGCAGAGTCTTCTTACACATTTGCTTGCTATGCATGAAAATGCATTTTCACTCTCATTAGAACGTGTAGCAGACGTGAATGACACATTAAAGGCACTTGTTATGAGAGATCTTACTTATTTCTTTGATCTTTTTCATTCATCATTTGATGATTTAGAAGGATTAAACAGAGAAATTTTTTTCCACTTCTCTCATTCTAAACCAATTATCAACAAAGAGATTTATGAAGTCTTTAGCAAATTACAAATTAATCTTGCAAAAAGCACATCAGTTGAAGATTTTTATAACATCCTCTATAATCATTATCACAAGTATGGTGTTGGTAAATACGGTTTAAATAAGGCTTTTAGATATGTAGATGGAAATATCGTTTCTATTAATCATATAGAAGATAACACACTTGAACAGCTCATTGGCTATGAACGTCAAAAAGATCGTTTAATTGCAAATACAGAAGCATTCATCAAAGGTAAGAAAGCAAACAATGTCTTATTGTATGGTGATAATGGAACTGGTAAATCATCAAGTATTAAAGCTATTTTAAATCGTTATTATAAAGATGGTTTAAGAATGGTTGAAGTGTATAAGCATCAATTCATTCATCTTCCAGAAATCATTGGAGAATTACAGAATCGTAACTATAAGTTCATTATCTTTATGGATGATCTCTCTTTTGAAGAATATGAAACAGAATATAAGTACCTAAAAGCAGTGATTGAAGGTGGATTAGAGAAAAAGCCTGATAATGTACTTATTTACGCTACAAGTAATCGTAGACATCTGATCAAGGAAACTTGGAGTGAAAGAGATGATTCTGAAATCAATGTGAACGATGCAAAACAGGAAAAGTTATCACTTGTTGCCCGTTTTGGTGTTCAGATTCTTTATGTTCATCCAGATAAGCAGCACTATCTTGATATAGTGGATGGACTTGCAGATCAGTATCACCTAAATATTGATCGTGACGAACTCCATCGTTTAGCTATGGAATGGGAATTAAGAAACGGAGGCTATTCTGGGCGTGTAGCTAAACAATTTATACATATGATGCTTGGAAAATAAGATGAAACCCTTAAAATTATCTGATTTAAATATTATATTACCTTTTCTGGATAAAGCAGATTACGAAGGTTATAACTCAAATTTTGTTACAATGATGATGTGGAATCATGAATATCATATTGAATATGAAATTCATGACCACTTCTGCATCATGCTTCATAACTATAAAGGTCATCGCTTTTTTGCGATGCCTTTTGCGTCTCATGAATACTACAAAGAAGCTATTGAATATATGATTGACTATGCAAAAGAACATCAATTTCCTTTTATGATTGATTGTGCAGTTCCTTCTTTTGTAGAGAAATTAAAAAAGGTATGCCCTGGAAAGTTTGTTTATGAGCATACAAGAGATTTAGATGATTATGTCTATGATAAAGAGAAATTAATTACTTTATCGGGTAAAAAGATGCAGAAAATGAGAAATAACTATCATAACTTCATCTCACAATATCCTGATTATGAATATCGTACACTTAATGCGGATGAGGATATGCCAATGATTTTTACTGATCTTCTCAAATGGGAAAGGGGAGAAAATGAACAGAGTGAATCTTTAACATCTGAAGTGTATGGTATTATGTATCTTCTCTCTACGCAGGATCAGCTGCCAATTAAGATTGGTGGTATATTCATCAATGACGAATTAAAAGCATTTATGATTGGCTCTCCTTTAAAACATGAAACAATACAAATTCATATTGAAAAGGCAGATAAAACAATCAGAGGACTTTATGTCACTTTAAGAAAAGAATTCTTAGAACACGAATGTGCTGATTTTAAATATGTGAATAGAGAAGAAGATATGGGAATAGAAAATCTTCGTATCTCTAAGGAGCGTATGCATCCCTGTAAGATGGTCGAAAAGAGCCGTATCTATATCAATGATGCCATTGTTGAACAGGCGAATGATGAAGACATAGAAGACATTAAAGAAATCTGGATGGACCGCTTTGAAGATGAAGATGAAATCTCTACTGAATTTTACTTTAAATATCGATTCAAGATAGAAAATACTTATGTAATCCGCTTCAAGAATCAAATCATTTCTGCATTACAGATTGTTCCTTTTAAAGTAAAAGATTACGAAGACAGCTATTTTATTCTAGGTGTGTCTACTAGAAGAGATTATGAAGGACAGGGATTCATGAAATTATTAATGAATCATGTGTTAGAAGTTTATAAAGGCAAGCGTATTTATCTTCAAGCTTATCATCCTGAAATCTATGTGCCTTTTGGCTTTAAAGAATCTCATAGACATATTCTTTATAAACTTGACAAAGCAAAATATGCGCTTCCTAGTAGTATATGCCTATCACAGGATATAAATCATCTCCATGATGCATATAATCTCTATGTGAGAGATTTTAGCCATTATTTAATACGTGATGAAGACTATTTCAACAACTATTTAAGAAAAAGATGTGCTGCATTTAACGATTCTATCTTAACATTTAAAAATGAGTATGGACAACAGGGATATATGATTTATAATGATAGGGGGAAGTTTGTCTATATTTCAGAATTTATATACAATAAAGAATATTTAGATGACATCCTCAAAACAATTTCTGTTTATTTCTATAAAGACATTCGCATCGAAACAGATTGCATGGCGTCTATTCATGGTGAAAAAACAGATATGATCACAATGATGTGTAATCAGGAGGATAATACACCTCTTGAGAAGCGCTATATCAATGAAATCTATTAAACAGGGAGGCTATTATGATCAAGAATTATGATGAATTACATGAAGAGTGTGGAGTGGTTGCTATATGGGGAGATGACAATGCTGCTCAATTAACATATTATGGTCTACATTCTTTACAACATCGTGGACAGGAGGCTGCAGGTATTGTTGTCCGCAATAATAAAAGAAAGCTAAACATCCATAAGGGTGAAGGCTTAGTCAGTGAAGTATTCGATAAAGAAAAGATTAAAAAATTATCTGGTAATGCAGCTATTGGACATGTCCGCTATTCAACTGCAGGTGGGGGAGGAATCATGAATGTTCAGCCATTCTTATTCCGTACTCTCGATGGTATGATGGGTATTGCCCATAATGGTAATATTGTAAATGCTAACTCATTAAAGAAGGAACTTGAAGAAAATGGATCAATCTTTAATTCAACAAGTGATACAGAGGTTCTTGGTCATTTAATTAAGAGAGAAACAGGACGATTTGTAGATCGTATCTGTAAATCATTAGAAAAAATTGATGGAGCATTCGCATTTGTTATTCTTGTAGAGGATGCTCTATATGTTGCAAGAGATAGATATGGTTTAAGACCATTATCTATGGGTAGACTTCCAAGTGGAGGTTATATGTTCTCGTCTGAAACATGTGCTTTAGATATTGCTGGAGCAGAGTTTGTAAGAGATGTAGAACCAGGTGAAATTATCCGTGTTAAAGATGGTATTATTAAATCTAAGAAGTATACTGAAACATTACCAATCTGCAATAAGCTTTGTGCAATGGAATACATTTACTTCTCTAGACCTGATAGTAATCTAGATGGCATTAATGTTCATACAGCACGTAAGACTTGTGGTAAGACTTTATTTGAAGAAGCACCCGTTGAAGCAGATTTAGTAATTGGTGTACCTGATAGTTCTATTTCAGCTGCCATTGGTTATTCTGAAGCATCTGGTATTCCTTATGAAATGGGGCTCATCAAGAATAAATATGTAGGTAGAACATTTATTCAGCCAACACAGGAAATGCGTGAACGTGGTGTAAGAATGAAGCTTTCTGCGGTTTCTTCAATCGTTAAAGGTAAGAGAGTTATCATGATTGATGACTCAATCGTAAGAGGTACAACTTCTAAGCGTATTGTAAAATTATTAAAAGAAGCAGGAGCTACAGAAGTGCATGTAAGAATTGCTTCTCCAGCCATTAAGTTCCCATGTTTCTATGGTGTAGATATTTCTACTTTGGAAGAATTAATCTCACATCGTATGAATGTAGAAGAACTATGTCAATTCATTGAAGCTGATTCTTTAGCATTTATTTCAATGGAAGGATTAAAGAAATCTGTTAAGCATGATATTGATGGCAACTGTGATTTATGTATGTCTTGCTTTAGTGGTAATTATGTCACTAAGTTATATGATTCTATCGATCGTGCAAATAAAGACGAAAAATAGCACTACAAAACTCCCTTTATTGGGAGTTTCTTTCTTATATATATTACTTCGCATAATATGTATTATGTAATTTTTTAGTTATATCTGTTACATTTGAATTGTAAATTGAGTGTGCTATAATAAGAGTAAATAATTAGAGTATCAAAGGAGGATCTCCATTATGAAAAAGACTACAACTGCAGCAACTAAGAAAACAACTACTCAGACTGCTGCTGAAGCAAAGAAAGAAACTACAGCTAAAAAGACTACTACAGTGAAAGCTGCTGAACCTAAAAAAACTACAGTTAAAAAGACTACAGCAAAGGCATCTGAGCCTAAGAAAGCCACAGTTAAGAAAACAACTGTAGCAAAAAAAGAGACAGCACCAAAGAAAACTACTAAGGCTAAAACTACTTATAAGCCTGTCAAAATGAATATTCAGGTGCAATATAACTACCACGATGTATCTTTAACTGAAATTGAGGATATGGTTGTAAACCATCTTGTAGACGCTGGTTATAAAAAGACTTCAATTTTAACTTTGGATATCTATTATAAAGCTGAAACAAGTGAAGTGTTCTATATCGCAAAGACTAAAGATAAGGAAACTATCAAAAACGAAGAACCTTTATATATTTAATAAATGGCTCCCCTTTTTATTGGAAGGGGAGTTTTTTAATGACTTCCCTCCTCTATTAAAAAAAGAAGCAATAAAGCTTCTTTTCTATATGAGCAGTTTACCTATAAATAGTGCTTCTAATAATATGTTTATAATTATCAGATAAATAAATACTACCCTCTTATATTTTTTATAATTTTTGAATAATGATACAGCTGCACAAATGACTAGCAAAGATGCCATTACCAAATATATAGTTTCAATAATTATATTACCTTTTGCTAGTGTCATACCAAATACATAAAGTATGACAGCCATCAGGCTTGCTGCAAGAGATACAATGATTACTTTCTTCTGGTTTTCCATTAAGCATCCCTTTCAAGTTCTTTTAGTAGAGATTTTCCAATACCAGGATTTTCTACATTAAAGTTATCAGCAATAGTAGCACCAATCACAGCATAGCTTTCTAACAATCCAAGATTTTTTGGTTCATGAAGTGATTTGCTGTAAATAAGTAGTGGAACATGTTCTCTTGTATGATCAGTTCCTTTCCATGTAGGATCATTACCATGATCTGCTGTAATCATGATTAAATCATCATCATTGACCACAGCCATTAAATCAGATAATTGCGCATCGAATTCTTCAATAGCATCTCCATAGCCAATCGCATTTCTACGATGTCCATAAACTGCATCAAAGTCTACAAGATTCACAAAGATAAGTCCATGATGTTCTTTTTCTGCAAGTTCAATTGTTTTTTCCATACCATCTTTATTAGATACTGTATGAATGCCTTCAGTAATACCTTCATTTACGAAGATATCAGGAATCTTACCAACACCTACAACATCAAGTCCTGCATCCTTTAAACTATTAAGTACTGTTTTTCCAAATGGCTTTAATGCATAGTCATGTCTATTAGGTGTACGTTTAAATTCACCTTTTTTACGTCCAATAAAAGGTCTTGCTATAACACGTCCAACTTTCCATCTTTCATCCATGAGTAGTTCTCTTGCAATATGACATGCATCGTATAATTCTTCCAATGGAATAATATCTTCATTGGCTGCAATCTGGAATACAGAATCGGCTGATGTATAAACAATCCAGTCTCCTGTTTCTAACTGCTTTTCTCCAAGATCATCTAAAATTTTAGTACCACTTTCAGCATAGTTTCCTAAGCATTTTCTGCCTGTCTTTTCTTCAAAAATTTTGATAAACTCTTCTGGGAAGCCAGTATCTGTAAATGTTTTAAAAGGCTGAGTGACTTTAAGACCCATCATTTCCCAATGTCCTGTCATAGTATCCTTACCGTTAGATACTTCCTTTAGCGTAGCAGTTGTACCTAGAGGATGAGAAATTGGATGAATACCTTTAAAATCACCTAAGTTACCTAAACCTAATCCTTCCATATTAATAATATTCAGACCGTTTTTTGCTTCACAAATATGACCAATTGTATTAGCGCCTTCATCACCGAATAAAGCAGCATCTTCAGCATTTCCAATACCCATTGAATCACATACAATCACAAATATTCTTTTGTATAATTCCTTACTCATCTTTTTTCCTCCTTACATTGCCTGGATGATATTTATTATAGTCATCCAGTATCTGCTTATGTTTAACATGTGTATATATTGTTGTTGTAGAAATATCCTGATGTCCAAGCATTACCTGGATAGATCTTAAATCACAATGGTTTTCCAACAAAGTAGTCGCAAATGTATGTCTCAACATATGTGGTGTAAAATGATTTCTCACCCCTGCTTCTATTACAAGTTTTTGGAGAATGTTATAAAAATTTTCTCTTGTCATACGACGACCATCATTCATCATAAAAAGCCACTGATTATTCTTTTTATTAAAGAAAGAACGGTCATTTTGCATATAGCTATAAACATAAGAACATGTTTCCTCATCTAATGGAATTAATCGTTCTTTGTTTCCTTTTCCTACGACACTAACATTAGAAACAGAGTGATTGATATCATTAATTTCCAGATGAACAAGTTCGCTTATTCTCATACCTGTATTAATAAGAAGAAGCATCATTGCCTTATTTCTTTTGCCTGCTGGATTACTATCATCGATACTATTAATAACTTTGATGATTTCTTCTAGACTTAATACCTTAGGAAGTTTTTTATCTGTTTTTGGCAGATCATATTGCGTCATGATATCCTGCATACCTCTCGTCCTAGATAAAAATTCATTGTACTGCCTTAAAGAAGCGATTTTTCTTCTTATAGAAGTAACCTTATATCCATCATCCTTTAATTCACAGAAATAAGCGTCTATATGAGACAAATCAAACTTTTTTATATCATAATCGATATATTCATAAAAAGCCCTTATATCCCTTATATAACCCTGTACAGTATTCTCACTCAAGCCTCTCTCAAATAATAAATAGCTTTTAAAATCTTTTAAATCATATTCTTGCACGTGCTACACCTCTCATTTATTATAACAATTTTTCTTAACTGTTTCCATCATGACGCTTACTATCTGGACGATAGTCTTTGGCCTTGATTAGATGTGCACTTGTCATTTTATTAATATTTTCAATAAGACTATCTATAGGATCTGTCTTATTATTCTTTGTATCAAATATATTCATCTGCTGAATAATAGAATCTTTTCTTTTCACATTATTCAATGTTACACCGATGAGTCTTAATGGTTCATGAGTGTAATGCTTAGTAAAAAGCATCATGACATAACTATATATCTTTTCATAATCATTAATATAATCCTGTACCAGCATTTGTCTTGTCACACTGTGAAAACGCGTGTATTTTAATGTGATTACAATGCAATTAGAATACATATCATGTTTTGAAGCACGCTCAGAAACCGTTAAACAAACTTTTTTAAATTCTTCTTTTAAACTGTCTTCGTCACTTATATCACTCTCAAAAGTTGTAGAGTGCCCAATTGATTTCATATCAGTATCTTCATAAATAACAGGCGAAAGATCCCTGCCATTCGCACGATTGTAATAAATTAGTGTATTCTTTCCTAAAAATTGTCTTATAGTCTGATAATTATCATAATTGGCAATATCTCCAATTGTCTTGATTCCTGCTTCTTCTAGTTTAGGTGCTGTCTTTTTTCCAATGCCATACATATCCCCTACTTTAACAGGCCAAAGAACTTCTTTAAGATTCTTTTGGGTGATAATAGTAATTCCTAAAGGTTTCTTCATATCAGAAGCCATTTTAGAAAGAAACTTATTAGGAGAAATGCCAATAGAGCAAGGAAGAGATAAGGCAGATAAAATCCTATCCTGAATTTCCTTAGCGACAACATAAGGCTGTGCATGCGTCACTGTAAAATAATCACTCATATCTACATAACATTCATCAATACTCGCTATCTCGACTTTTTTACTGTAAGTATACACAATATCGAAAAATTTCTGGGATAGTTCATGATAAAGATTAAAATGCGGTTCTACCACAATTAAATCAGAACATTTCTCTTTAGCCATAAATAAAGGCATTGCAGAACTAATACCAAATTGTCTTGCTTCATAAGAAGCAGTAGATACAACACTTCTTTTAGAGTTATGACATATGACAATGGGCTTTCCTCTTAATTCTGGATGCTGTGAAATTTCACAATTGGCATAAAAAGCATTCATATCAATATGAAATATAATACGCATACTCATCCTCCTGAAAAAAGAGCATATAAGTTATATGCTCATCCTTGTAATAGCCTTTTAGCATTTTCAATCGCTTCTGGAGTAATCACATCTCCTGAAAGCATCTTTGCAATTTCTTCTATTCTTTCATCTTCATTTAATACTGCAAGTGATGAATAAGTCTCTTCATCCTGTGTTAGTTTCTTGATTGCATAATGATGATCAGCATGAATAGCCACCTGTGGTAAATGAGTGATACATAATACCTGATTGTTTAAGGCTATAGAATGCATTTTCTGACCAATTGCATCCGCAACTTTACCGCTTACTCCAGTATCAATTTCATCAAATACAAGAGTATTGATATCTGTCTTAGACATTGTAATTGTCTTAATCGCAAGCATTAAACGAGATATTTCACCACCACTTGCAGTTTCATTTAATGGCGTAAATGCCTGTCCTTTATTCATAGAAACCACAAATGTAATATCGTCTTTTCCCATATCATTAAGGTTGCATTCTTGAATGTCCACCTTTAACTTTGCATTTGGTAAATACAAATCCTGTAATTCTTTTTCTAATGCATCAACAAATATAATTCCCTGTTCATTTCTTAATGCAGTCAGCTTTTCCGCAATCATATAAGCGTCCTGATAAGCATGCTCTTTCTGATCATTCAAATCTGCAAGAACATCTTCACGATTAAGTGAGGCATCTAGCTTTTCTTTTAAATCTGCCTGAGCCTGATAGATATCATCACATGAATAGCCATATTTTCTTTGTAGACGATGAATTGTGAATAATTCTTCCTGTAATTCATTAAAGCGATATTCATCAAAATCAATTGAATCATATGCTGTTTCAATACGATCTACAATATCCTGCATACTATAATACTCATTATAGAATTCATCATACAATGAAGAAAATGTTTCATTATCACTCATATGACCAAGAGCACTTAATGCATCATTAATTCGACTTAATGCACCCTGACGCTCTGACATAGCTTCATTAAAAGCAGTCATATAGCCATGCATAGATTCATAATTCTTCATCATCCTGAGTTCATCTTCAAGACTATCAATGATTTCATCTGTGTACTCAAAATCTTTTAGTTCATCATATTGCTTCTGATAATATTCTATTCTTTCATCACTTAAATCTTCCTGTTCAAGTTTCTTGATTTTCTGTGATATTTTCTTATATTCAAAGTAATGCTTTTGATATTCAGCCAAAAGTGCACCATCCTGATGATTCATAAATGACTGCAATATCTTTAAATGATTTTTTACATTAAAAATTTCCTGCGTCTGGTATTGAGAATGAATATCTAATAAGCAGGGCGCAATCTGCTTTAAAGCACTGTTGGTAACAGTACGATAATTGATTTTAATTGTTGAACGTCCATTATCCATTATTTCTTTTGTAACAATTAAATCATCATCACTTTCTATATTGAGTTTATCCAAGATGAGACCAATATGATCATTCATATCAAACACACCTTCAATAACTGCTTTCTTAGCACCTTTCCTTACAAGTGAAGAAGATGCTCTTGCGCCACATAGCTGTTCAAGTGCATTGATAATAATAGATTTACCTGCACCTGTTTCCCCAGTCAAGGCTGTCATGCCTTCTTCAAAGTCTACTTGTGTTTGATCAATAATGACAAAAGAAGAGATAAAAAGACTTTTCAACATTTAAAATCACCTGCTTTCATTAAAGTGTTTATGTGCTTCTGTGACAACATCATCAATACAATAATCGCTATTTTCTTGATGATCGTTCACAAAATAGCCAAGGAATTCAATATTACCTTCCCCTCCAGTTATTGGAGAGAATGTCAAACCTTTTAAAGAAAAACCATTATCATTTGCATAGCCGATAACTTCTTTAATGACTCTTTTATGGACCTTGGGATCCTTTACAATACCATGTTTTCCAACATCATCTTTTCCTGCTTCAAACTGAGGCTTGATTAAAGAAACAATCACACCATCTGGTGCAATCACGTTCTTTAATGCATTGAACATATGTCTTAAAGAAATAAAAGAAACATCAATAGAGGCAAATGTAGGCATACCATATTTGAAATCTTCTAACTGTGCATAACGGAAATTATACTGCTCCATTACTTCTACACGTTCATCATTACGAAGTTTCCATACTAACTGATTCGTTCCTACATCAACTGCATAAACCTTTTGAGCACCATGCTGTAAAGCACAATCTGTAAAACCGCCCGTAGAAGATCCAATATCAATCATAATGACATCTGTAAGATCTAAATGATAAAGATCAATGGCTTTTTCAAGCTTTAAACCACCACGAGATACATATCTTAACTTTTCACCCTTAACAAAAAGTTTTGTATCAACCGGAATCTTTGTTCCTGGTTTATCAATATAATCATTTTCATCTCTTACAATGCCTGCCATAATAGCTCTTTGTGCCTGATTTCTAGACTCAAATAAGCCCTTCTGGACACATAAAATATCAATTCTTTCTTTTTTCATGTTCTATTTCCTCAATTTTATTTTTCAAATCATTCAACGAAATATGTTCCTTTTTATATAAGGACTCGTTATCTCCAAAAGTGACATAATGATCATCAATACCAATAAATGACATATCAACATTAATATGATTTTTTTCATAATATAAACTCATAATACTGCCTAAAGAACCATTCATAAGATCAGTTTCATAAACAATAATTGGTTTATCACTCATTCTTTCCAACATATCTTTATCTATTGGTTTGATGAATCTTGCATTAATAATATTAATAGGAAGATGATCAGTCTCAGCCATCTTTAAAACAGCTAGTACATTATCACCATAAGTAACAACATTTATAGCCGCATCTTCCATTTCTTTAATAAGTTCCCATTGACCTACTTTTATAGTCTCATCAGTATGTTGATGTGTATCGATAACTTTGTTTTTTGAATAACGCATCACATATGGATGGTCTTTATTTTGATATGCAGTATTAATCATTTTTTGTGCTTCTTCTTCATCTTTAGGTGCCATAATAATAACACCTGGAATAGGTGCAATAAGACCAATATCAAAAACACCATGATGTGTTGCACCATCTCCACCTACTAAGCCTGCGCGATCAATACCAATAAGGCATGGAAGATTCATTCTAGCAATATCATGATTAAGCTGATCATATGCACGCTGAAAAAAAGAAGAATAAACACTTAAGAATGGGAATTCTTTTCCCTGAGAAAGACCTGCTGCAAGAGTCATCGCATGTTCTTCTGCAATACCAACATCGAACGAACGATCTGGATAATTTTTAAAGATTCTCTGTAAACAGCTGCCTGTAATCATAGCTGGAGTAATTACACATATATCATCATGCTTATTCATCAAGTATTCTACATGATCACTCACCGATTGACTCCATGAATGTTTTTCTTGATCTAAGACAGGATGAATACCTTTAACTATATCAAAAGCTCCAACACTGTGATAAATACCTGAGCGATCCTTTTCTGCAGGCTCATAGCCTTTTCCTTTCTTTGTTAGAACATGAAGGACAACACTATGATCTAAGTTCTTTACTGTTTCCAAAGCACGTATCAACTCTTCTATATTATGCCCATCAACAGGACCTATATAATCTAAATCAAACTGAGAAAATGGTGTATCCTGTAAGATTTTTCTTTTTACTTTATCTTTTACTCGCTTTGTCACATCAAATATTTTCTGCCCAAAAGCAGATTGTGAAAGTATTTCAGTATAATTACTTTTTGCCTGATTATACTTATATGACATTCTTACATCTGATAAGAAGTTTGACAACCCCCCTACATTGCGAGAAATAGACATATTGTTATCATTCAATATAACAATGACCTTAGTATCAATTCCACCAAGAAAATTCAAGGCTTCTAGAGATTCACCACTCATTAATGCAGCATCTCCAATAATGCTAATTACTTCAAAGTTTTCTTTTTTAAGATCACGCGCAATAGCTAAACCTGTCGCACCAGATATAGTAGTAGAAGAATGTCCTGCTTCCCAAGGATCATGAATACTTTCATGACGATTCTGGAAGCCACACATTCCACCATATTTCTTTAGTTTATTAAACATAGGTGCACGACCAGTCAAGATTTTATGAACATAAGCCTGATGTCCCACATCAAAAAGGAATTTATCCTTTGGCGAATCAAATACATAATGAAGGGCAACAGTAAGTTCTACTATACCTAAATTACTGGAAAAGTGGCCTCCTGTTTTAGAAATATTTTCGATTAGAAAATCCCTTATATCCTGTGATAACTGATTTAGTTCGTCAATATTCAATTGTTTCAAGAATCGAGGATTCTCAATCTTCTTAATTTCCATTTAATTCACTCTTTTCATAATAATCTGGAATAATTCAATCATCAATCCATGATTAAGTTGTAAATCATAAACATCAGCCAAACATTCTTCAAATAATTCTTCTACACGTTTTTGAGATGTTTCTAAACCAATCAATGATACATATGTAGACTTATGATTTTCAATATCACTGCCCACTTTCTTACCTAATGTTTCAGTTGTACTTGTCACATCTAAAATATCATCCTGAATCTGAAATGCTAGACCTAGCTTAAAGCCGATGTTTTCTAACTTATCAGCATCTTCTTTTTTCGCAATTAATCCTGCAATCTTCATAGGAACTGAAATAAGGGCACCTGTCTTATCGTGATGGATAGCCTGTAATTCATCAAGTGTTACTGTATGTGTTTCATAATACATATCCTGCTGCTGACCGTAAATCATACCACCTAGTCCAGAAGCATTATATAAAGTACGTAATACTTCCACTTTAAGTGCATCGTCAAGATTCATTCTAATGATCACATTCATTGATTCATTTAATAAGGCATCACCTGCTAAAATCGCAGTTGCTTCATCAAATTGTTTGTGACATGTTGGTTTCCCACGTCTTAAATCATCGTTGTCCATTCCAGGAAGATCATCATGAATTAAAGAATATGTATGAATCATTTCAATAGCACATGCAATATCAAGATATTCATGATAATCGACACTATATGCACGTAATGTCTGAATAAATAAAAGAGGTCTTAATCTTTTACCACCTGCCATCACAGAATATATCATGGCTTCCTTTACTAATCCTGGACGATATGAAGATAAGATTTCTTTTAATCTCTCATTTACTTCTTCAATAATTTTATTCATCATCATCACCTAGATAATCTTTTAATTGATTTTCCTCAAATATTTTAGTTACTTCCTGATCAATATCTTTTAACTTCTGATCACAAAAAGCAGCAAGTGACACACCTTCCTTGTAAAGGTCAAGGCTTTCATCTAAAGATGCTTCATTGTTTTCTAATAAATCAATAATCTCATCAAGACGTGTCATTGCTTCTTCATATGTCTTTTCTGCCATCAATATCACCTACTTCACTATTGCTTCTTTTTCACCATCCACATAAACAAGTGTGACTGTATCATTATGTGATAATTCTTTTACACTTTTAATGACATGATCATCTTTTTTAGAGATAATATAACCTCTCTGCATTGTTTTTAGAGGACTAAGTAAATCAAGTTTTTCAACTGAATAAATAAAAGAAGTCTTTTTATTTTTCAAATAATTTATAAACTGAGATTCCAGTAACTCTTGGTTATTACTAATACTTTTTCTCTCAATCAATTGTTTCTGTTTCATCAACGTATTGAGTTGAATTAGTTTTTTGTGCATTTCGTAACGAGATTGCTGTTTAATTCTAATTTTAAAGTTGTTTAGTTTTAATTGAATATTATCTAATTTCATGAATTTCGTTTCGAATATTCTAGAAGGATCAGTAAAAACATAAGATTGCTGATACTTTTCTAATTTCTGTCTTTCCAGATAAATAGTTTTTCTCATCACATTTGATAATCTAACTATTTTATTCTCGAGATGATTCAACAGATCTTTTTGTGAAGGAACTGCAGCCACTGCCGCAGCTGTAGGAGTAGGTGCACGTAAATCACTGACATAATCTACCAGCGTATAATCTGTTTCATGTCCTACACCAGTAATAATAGGTGTCTTCAAATCATAAATACAACGTGCCAAAGCCTCTTCATTAAAGTTCCATAAATCTTCAATAGAACCGCCACCTCTTACAAGAAGAATTGTAGAGTAGCCCATCTCATCCACTTTTTTTAATGTATCAACAATCACCTGATAAGCATCTCTTCCTTGAACAGGAACTGGATAAATATCTCTTGCCACTAAAGGATAACGCTGATGAAGTGTGCGTAACACATCCTGCAAAGCAGCTCCTTGTTTGGCTGAAAGAATAGCCAGACGTTCAGGCATAGATGGAATTTCTTTCTTATGTATAGCATTAAAGAGGCCTTCTCTTTCCAAGGCCTGCTTTAACTCATTAAAACGAAGATAGAGATTTCCTAAGCCATCTTCCTGCATACTTCTGACATAAAGCTGATATCTTCCTGCTCTTTCAAATACAGAAACCTGCGCTGTAATAAATACCTTCATTCCATCTTTTAATCTAAACTTTAAATAACGTGCCTGCGATGCAAACATAATTGCACTAATTGATGATTCCGTTTGATCATCCTTTAGAGTAAAGTACATATGACCTGAAGGATGTGGACGATAATTAGATATCTCGCCACGAATATATACATTCTGAAGCTGCATGTCATTATCTAGTTTTGCTTTAATATAGCGATTTAAAGCATGTACGCTTACGTATTGTCTTTCCATTATTCAATTGCAGTTAAAACACCATTAATGAATTTATAAGAATCTTCATCACAATACTGTTTTGCATTGATAACAGCTTCATTAATAACAATGCTCTTATCTAATTCTGATTCTAGTAACTCACATGTTGCCACAAGAAGAATAGCCTGTTCCATCTTATTTAAACGTTCAAAAGACCATCCTTTTTTTAATTTAGTATTTAATAAAGCTTCATAAGAACCTTTGTTTTCCATAACTGTATCAATCAACCAGTAACAGAACTGTTCTGCTGATCTACCTTCAATTAATGCTTCATCAGCATGAACATATTCTTTAAGTTCTTCTTTAGATGCATCAACTGTTAACCATTGGTATACTGCAATTACAGCTTTTTCTCTAGCGATTTGTCTAATTGTTTTTTCCATTATTAAAGGACCTCCATAATACTCACTTATTTTAACACATCGACTCTTTTTATAAAAGATTTTGCATCTCTTTGCCTGTTCAAAAAAATAAAAGCAAGTCAGACTTGCTTTTAGAAATCAATAGCTTCTACTACAACATCAACACTCTTAACTGTTACAGCAGCCATTTCTTTAATTCCAGAAGCAATCTTCTTCTGTAATTCTTTTGTCTTAGCTGTAATATTTGTACCATATTTAATACGAACATGAACTGTGATATAAACTTCATTATCTTTAATAGTGCAGTTTACAAGATTCTTTGTACCTGTAACAGAAAAACCTTTTGAAGTATCAAGCTTAATATCCTTATCTTCAGCAGCAACCTGCTTAGTAATAATATCAAAAACCTGAACACTCATCATAATATCACCATTAATTGGGCTTCCCTTATATGTATAATATTCATTACGTGCCATAAAATTACCTCTTCTTTCTTTACCTTATATTCTATAAGAAAACAGGGACAATTACAAGTGTTGATATAATAACACCATGTGAACTTCCCCGACTTTCACTTTGCTTAGAAGTCTAAGCTTCCTGCTTCAACCACCGCTGCCTGGCAGGTAACCTTACGGCAGCAGCTGAAGGTCTTCGCAAACATAATTTTCTGATCAGCGTTTGGATACAGTCTGTACCTTATTGCTTTGTTTGCTATCCTTACCTCCCTGGGATTGTATGTACTGCTGGATGATTTCTACCGCTATACCACCTGTAGTCAATAGACAGAAGCTGGGTGACCAGAACATCTCCTTCCAGAGGGATTTGCGTATCTCTGGAAACTCCTTCTTGATGAGCCTGCTGCTTGCAGATTTATAAGCGTTGATGAACTTGCTTATCTCTGAATTAGGCTGTCCTCGAAAAAGAATATGAACATGGTCGGCATCGTGATTCCATTCATCCAATGAGATATTATATTTGATAGACAAATCTCAAACATCTCCCTGAGACGATTTGAGATCACATCATCTATCACCTTATTACGATGTTTAGTGCACATTATAAGCTGATAATTCAGCAAGAACACTGAATGATTATTATTATCTAATTTCATAGTATTTATGCCCTTTTTTTGATTTATATCTGATTACATGTATATTATACTGCTACCAGATAATAAAGGCAAAACAAACGCCGTGTTTACCGCAATTCATCCCGCCTCCTATAAGATAGGGGAATTCTTGCTCACGGCGTGTTAAAAAAGGAAGAGATTAAGCTCTTCCTGAATATTTTCCTTCAACTGTATTAACAACAACAACTTCGCCTTCTTCAATAAATAGAGGCACTTTAATCTGATAACCTGTTTCAATAGTAGCAAACTTAGTTGCACCTGTTGCAGTATCACCTTTAACTGCTGCTTCAGTTTCAATAACCTTAAATGGTACATTGACTGGTAAAGCAACACCAAGGATTTCACCTTCATAGCTTGTTACTTCTACATTATCAGAAGGTTTCATGAAATTGATTTCCCATTCCAAACGATCTGCAGGAATTTCAACCTGGTCATATGTTTCATTATCCATAAATACTAACATACCACCATTGTCATATAAATACTGCATCTTGTTCTTTTCTACCTGAGCCTTCTTTACCTTTGCGTTACTACCAAATGTCATTTCGGTAGTAGTTCCTGTTCTCATATTTTTCATTTTAACACGAATGTTAGCTGCAGCACGTGCTGTCTTGTTGTGGCTATAATCTAAACAAACATATAGATTGCCATCATATTCAAATGTTACTCCTGGTCTTAAATCAGTTGCATTAATCATAACTTTACTTCATCCTTTCTAATCGGACATCATTATAGCAAAATTCCTCTATAAAGTAAAGTATCCTTGCATTAATGCCCATATGTACACGCATGCATATCTAAACTATCCATATTTATTTTTGCCTGCATTGTATAATGATATGACTTCGTTGTGATCTCACAATCAATAATATAGTCAGTTCCATCATCATCTACATTATAGCTAATTACACTATCTTCCATTTCAAAAGTATCCCCTAATAAAATATCCTGATCAATAGTATAACGCCAATAACGCCTTAACAATATTTCTATACGCCTCTGCTGATTCATCATTTTTTGATAACGTGTTAATTCATATTGTCTTGTCATCAGCGCGCAATAGCTAAAGAGACTAGTAAATAATATGAGAAAAATGACTAATACTACCTGTAATACACTTCCTCTATTCTTCGACATAAGTTTCCTGCTTTCTATACAAATCACAAATCATATATGTATATTTCTGGTTTTTTCTTGTAACTGTCATATACATATAGTCATCCTTCTCAAAAAATAGTACATCATCTATATCGGTAATAAGGATTTCATAGCCAGGTGTTTTCACCAGTCTTCTTTTTTCAAAAATGATTGTATTTTCTTCACCTTTATCATCATAATAGCCAATATCTTCACTATATGTCTTGATTTTAGATACAAGAAGATAATCTGCAAGTTGTTTCGCACCTACTGCAATATCCTGATTGTTATTGACTACAGGCACTCTTAACAAGCGCACAAGAGAAGGGACATTCATCACAATCAGCAGACAAATAGATAAAGAAAACAGTATTTCAATTAGCGTAAAGCCCTTTTGAGTTTTGATTGGATATCATCTCCTTCTTCTGCAATCTTAAGTTCTTGTTGATTACAATAATCCTGATTATGTTTAAATTGCAGCTGTGCTTTATTTAAAACAGCCCAAGATCCAACAAAATAAACAACAATCATCAAATAAATAGATAAGGCAAACAGTGATTCAATAAGTGTATTTCCCTTTTGGTTAAGCAACATGATAAGCTCCACTTCCTAACTGAAAAATAAATTTCTTAATATGATGTGGTGTTTTTAATACAAGAGTTTTTGCAATCTTAATATGACCATGATCATTAAAAGTAAATGTATGATTCGTAAGAAAAGTATACCCTTGCTCTAAATTCAATGTCTTATTTTCCTTACCAACCAAGTCTACTCTATGATTAGATACAGACACCTTTACTGTATCTTTTTCCACTATAGCCATTGCCCTTGCTTCATCAAACATAGCTTTAATAAGTGCTATTTCTTCCTCTTCTTTAATCGTACGTGTATGAGGTGTCATACATAACGAGGACAAAAAGATAGTAATAGATAAAACAAACAACATTTCAATCACTGTAAATCCCTTTCTATACATATGCCTGTCCATTTGATATATAAATTGATTTTCCATTAGGACATGTTGCTTGTTTTTTAGTGAGATAAGGATTTGAACCAGATGTTAATTGCGAAATGCTGGTAGGCAGTTCATCATGTTCAATCTGATACAAGATAATTTGTGAATTAACAACTTCTACCTGTGCTTCACATCCCTTTCCTTTCACAACATCGTTCTTACGTGTTACATTAGGAATAACGAGTAATAAGATGACTAGAATAACAGAAATACAAAATATCATCTCTATAAGAGTAAAGCCTGCTTTATTATTTTTCATAGAACCTCCTAAATATCTCCAATAACATTCATCATCGGGATAATAACTGCAATATATATTGTGATGACGAAAAATGCGACAAACCCATAAACAATTGGTACAAAAAACTTTGTAAACTTATTAACAGCATATGTAATCTGTTCCTGAGAAATATCTAAATACCCTCTCATTGATCCTATTTCATCAGGATTCTTTAGAAACATCTTATACATAGAGACAAAGAGATGATCAAAATAAGGAAAACCATCTATAATATTTTCTAGCTGCTCACCTTCTTTTAAACGAATATAGATTTCATAAAGTACAATCTTAATATCACTTTGACTCATACTCTCATTCAACATTGTAATAATAGTATTAGAATCAATATGATCTTCTAGCAACTCGTTGAAATAGAGACAGAACTTAAATGTGAAATATTTCTGAATATACTTCTTTAAGAGAGGTACTTTCAGATAACGTTCAATTATCCAGAACTTCTTTTTCTTTAAAGAGATAAGAAAATAAACACAGGATGTAATTAATGCAGATAATAAACCAATAATCAAAATAGGAATTAGGCGAATAATAAAGAATAAGATAGTGAAGCTTAAAGATGGATTCATCCCAAATGAACTGAACAAAGTAGTAACTTTAGGAAAGAGAATAAAAGTTGCAAACAAAGAGAAAAAGAGTAAAAATACAATCAAAATAAGAGGATATGTCATCTGGGCAACTAATTTCTTTTTCATTGAATATATTTCATTATATATTTTTAAGCTATTCTTAATCGCATTTGAAATGGTGGAACGCATAGAAAAGAAAGTAAAAAACTCAATAAATAAAGGTGGAAGATGAGGATCTAGTAATGCATCAGTTAAATTCTCTCCATCATATATTTTCTGCAATATTGTATCAATGCTTGGATGATCATTAATATCTTTACAAATAAGTAATGTTTCTTCTATCCCATAACCTTGTTCGAGAAGATTAGATAAGTTTTCAAGAAATAAAAGATCATTGTCCATTCAACTCATCCTTAAACAAATACTGGTCACAGTGCTTTTCTTTAATAAGCATTAAGGCATTGTCTTTGAATGATGGATAACTAACTGTATGATCTACAAAATATTGTTTAATCTGCGTCTTATTCATTATTTCAGGAAGTATGATGACTCTTCTATTCCTTCTATCATATTTAATACGTTGTGTAACTACACCAATCAATACGTCCTCTAAATCCGTTTCATTAATCCCTAAATTCAACATTCTCTTTATTACCAGCAATGAGTTACTAGCATGAATGGTAGATAATACCAGATGCCCTGTTAAAGCACATGTAATCGCAAGTTTTGCAGTCTTTTCGTCTCTAATTTCACCTATCATGATTACATCTGGATCATGTCTTAAAATCTGTTTCAATGAATTATAATAATCAATACCTAAACTTTCATTCATTTCTATCTGCAGACAATGTTCCTTGACTATCTCTATTGGATCCTCTAATGTAACAACATTTCTTCCTCCCATTTCAATAATCTTATCAAGTATGGCATATAAAGTAGTTGATTTACCTGAACCTGTAGCACCTGCTACCAAAAAGAGTCCTGCCTTTTGATAACAGATTTCATTAAGAAAGAAAGTAAAGTCATCAATCTCTGATATCTCATTAATAGTGATATTCTCATGATTATTTAATATTCTTATGACTATACTTTCAAAATCCATTCCAGGTAAATAAGAAACACGAAGGAAATAAATATGTTCATTGATGTAGTAGTGAAAAGCACCTGTCTGAGGAACCATCTTATAATTCACATTAATGAAAGACTTATATTTCAGATAATTCATGATCTTAGCACCTACTGAACTTTCATAATCCTGATAATGTTGTAACTCTCCAAACACTCTAAATTGAATACTCAAATAGTCCGTCAATTTGAAATGGATGTCTGTAGAATCTGCTTTAAGTGCTTTGAAAAAAATAGTTTCAAATAGTTCATCCATAAAATAACCTCCTACTATTACATACAAGATACAAAACCATTTTTCTCATAGAACTTAAAAAAGATTCAGTAAAATTTACTGAACCTTTGTACATATAATACTTTCAATAACTGGCTGATTCTTTTTTAGTACTGTTCCATTGCTGTCTTCTGTCTTTGCATCATTACAGATCTTATCAACAATATCCATTCCTGAATAAGCACATCCAAATGCTGCATACTCACCATCTAATGAAGGTGCATCTTCATGCATAATGAAGAATTGACTGCTGGCACTATCATTGGACTGACTTCTTGCCATTGAAATAACGCCTCTTGTATGCTTCAAAGGATTATCCACACCATTACTAGAAAATTCACCCTTAATAGTATCTTTAGAACCTCCTGTTCCATCTCCATTAGGATCTCCACCCTGGATCATAAATCCTTTAATAATACGATGGAATGTTAAGCCATTATAGAAACCATCATTTGCAAGTCCGACAAAATTGCTTACGGTAATAGGTGCTGTATTCGCATCAAGCTTTAATTTAATTGAACCATAATTTTTAATCTTGATTTCACAATCATAATAACCTGTTAATAAATCTTTTAACCCAGATACCTTGACCTTCTTAGTAGGATTCTTAATAGTAAGCCTTAAATCTTCAGCCTGTGATTTAGAATATTTAGCCTTAATAGTAATTTCATCACCATTAGAGAGTGCACCATTTTCACCGTTTTCTAACGTATATTCTACATTACTTACAAAATCTCTAATGTCAGAATTGGTTTTATCATACTTTGTATTATTATCGACATAAACCTCTCCCTTACCATTATAGCCTTTGATTGTTACTTTGATATTACTTGTCAAGTCAATCGTTCCTCCAGGCTTAGAAGAACATCCTATAAGTGTAGAACTTATAACCATAGCAAGTATTAAACGTATTATCTTTTTCATTTCATAAACCTCCATTTCTCATTATAATTGAAAGCGCATTATTTTCATACACAAAAAAATAAAAAAAGTCCTCTATTCAGGGGTTAGAGGACAGATTGAAATGGATAATGAGAATGTATAACTCCTATACATAAAGGAAAAACCAAATATAAGTATTAAAATCCACTTCTTTACCATTATATACCTAAAATTATATATCTTTAGATTTTTGCACTAAACAGCAACTTTTTTACTCAAAAGGATAAATACGGGTTATTTCTCTTTTCTACAGAGATTTTGGATTGTGGACCATGTCCTGGATAGACATCGGCATCAAATATAAATTGTTTTATTTTACTTAAAGACTTCATCATAGCCGACTGACTTCCTGTAGGGAAATCAATTCTTCCACAGCCGCCTCTAAATAATGTGTCACCAGTAAATAATGCATTTTCCTGTTCATAATAATAAAGACAGCTTCCTTTTGCATGACCTGGTGTCTCATAAACTTTGAAGTTCATGCCTTCAAGCATAATTGTATCATTAATGATTTGTACATCTTCTACAATATACTTTTCCCCACCAATCATAACTGAGAGATTTTCATCCCAGTTAAGCATCATATCTTTAGAATCCTTCGTGGCATATACATCTGTATGATAATATGCTTTTAGTTCATTCACAGCACCAATATGATCAAAATGACCATGTGTCACAAGAATGCCTTTTACTTCTAAATGATCAGTCTCTATTTCCTGTATAATATGATTTGCTTCATCTCCTGGATCAATAATAACACAGGTATGACCACAACTCACTATATAACAATTCTCCTGTAAAGGACCTACTACTAATCTTTTAATCATATAAATCCTCCTATAAAAAAAATAAGCCTTGAGGCTTATTTCTTTTCCTTATGAACAGTTTTCTTGTTACATCTTGGACAATATTTTTTAAATTCAACCCTTTCAGGATGACTCTTTTTATTCTTTGTGTTGATATAGTTTTCTTCACCACATTCTGTACACTTTAAGATAATATTATCTCTCATGAATTACACCTCCAAATAAGTTTGCTTCAATATATTATCATATAAATTTATAAATTACTAGTAATTTTTTAATTATTATAGCCATATTTTTCAAAATAGAGACTAAACGCTTTTTTTGCGATAGTAGGCGCATCATTAGAACCCTTTAATCTCTCTTCTAGAACAGCTACAACAACCTGTGGATTTTTACTTGGACCATAAGCAATAAACAAATGGTTAGGATGGTCGATATTACCTGTATGTGTATAGTCTTCGGCAGTACCTGATTTACCTGAAATATCATATGGGAAACCAGAAAATGAACCTGCAGCAGTACCATAAGTAACTACGGCTTTCATACCAGCCTGAATCTGATTGAACGCATCTTCATTACCTTCAGATACATCATCCATAACCTTCTTCTTATGCGTATTAAGAGTTACAATTTCACCGGACGTATCTGTCTTAAACGAACTCTTATAAAGATGAGGCTGTACTTTAACACCTTTATTAGCCAATGTAGAAGCATATACAGCAAGTTGTAATGGTGTATACGTATCATACTGACCAATTGAGAAGTCAAGAAGCTTACCCGCTGTATCTTCTTCCTCACGAGGCCCAGTTGCTGCCTCATAAGGTAAATCAATACCAGTCTTGACACCTAATCCTAATTCACCCGCTGCATTTCTCAATTTAGTAAATGCACTCTTATTGATATGAATTGGTCGATCATACTGATAATGACCACCAGCAAGTTTAATAATAATCTTCATCATATAAATGTTTGAAGAATAAGCCAATGCCTGTACTTCATTAATATTACCGAAACCACTCTTGTTCCAAGAATGCTTTGCTTTTGTACCAGCAATCTTCAAACCTTCAGAAGTATCAGTTTCATAATGGTTCGCTTTAATAATGTTATTCTTGAAGCAGGCGTAAATAACAGCCCCCTTCATAGTAGAACCAATACGATATGCACCCGTATAAGCTAGATAAGTCGCATCTTTCATTTCATAAGGTGTCTTCTCTTTATTAAATTCCTTACCAACTAAGGCAACCACATCACCTGTCTTAGGCTCCATCACAACACAATAAATATGCTGCTGATACCTTTCAGATGTATGACTATAAAGACATTGCTCAACCATCTGAGTCAATTGTGTCTGAATATCCCAGTCAATGGTCAACTGAATGTTTTCACCACTGCTACCCTGTTTCTTTGTTTTGACAATAGGTGTTCCATCACTCATATAGTTCAAAGTCATAACTGACTTATTCCCACTAAGAATGTCTTCATATTGTCTTTCTAATCCAGACGTACCAACACGTGAGTCATTACTATAATCTAACGCAAGAAGTTCATCTTTTAAAGTTGCAGGAAGCCCCTGTTTCTTTGTAGTAACTTTACCAAGTGTACTCTTTAGCATAGACTCATCTGTATAAGCACGCTTCCAGTCACTTGTTACCTGAATACCTCTTAATAAATCATTATTTTCACCAATGATACTTGCTTCCTGATAACTGATATTCTCAAGAAGTACTGCAGAACCACTCTTACAATTCTTGATTGTATAATAGAGCTTATAATAGCGGATATCATCATCAGTTAAATGTTTTTCTAATATTTTCTTTGTAATTCTTTTTAACTGTAAATTATAATACTCCGTATCTCCATCATCATTTGCAGCAAGAGCCTTCTTTTCAGATTCTGTAACGAGAGATTTTGCAAATTTCTTATCCTTCATAAGAAGGTAATCTTTTTTCTCTCTTTCAGTTACACTTGAAATATCAACATTACAATTCTTAGTGATAAAATTAACCATAGATTTAATTTCATCATCCTTAATTCCTCTAACCGCATAATAAGTTGCACAAACAACATTTTCGTTATAAACAAGCTTATTATAATTTCTATCAACTATTTCACCACGTAATGCATCTACTTCAAATGTATTTGTGCTGTATTGTTCTAGCTTAGCTGAATAGAAATCAGACTTATTAATCTGCATATAGAACAATCTCAATGCAAATATTGTTGCTATCACAATAACAACGCCAATAATAATATAAAAACGACGTGCAACTACATTATCTAGCTGGTTACGCTGCTGTTCCTGGGCTTCTTTTCGCCCTATAAACTTTATCGGTCTATTACTAAACAATCAAATCCCACCTTTTTTCTCTCATATTATATATGTATATTCCTATCATTTCAATTAATTAGAGAAAATGAAATGTGTGAAAAAATAAAGAAAGGCAGAAATCATTCTGCCTATTCATCATCCACAGATAAAATAGCCATGAATGCCTCCTGTGGTATTTCAACACTTCCCACAGCCTTCATACGCTTTTTACCTTCTTTCTGTTTTTCAAGAAGCTTCTTCTTACGTGAAATATCCCCACCATAACACTTTGCAAGGACATTCTTTCTAATTGCCTTAATATTAGTACGTGCGATAATACGTCCCTGAATAGCGGCCTGAACAGGAATTTCAAACTGTTGTCTTGGAATGATAGTCTTTAACTTCTCACAGATGATTCTTCCACGATCATATGCAAAATCCTTATGAACAATAGAAGATAACGCATCAACTACTTCTCCATTTAAGAGAATATCCATCTTAGTCAAGTTACTTGTACGATAACCATGTAATTCATAGTCAAATGATGCATAACCACGTGTACATGATTTTAGTTTATCAAAGAAATCGTAAACAATTTCTGATAGAGGAATATAGTAGATAACATTTCTTCTTGTATCATCAAGATATTCAATATCTACATATTCTCCACGCTTATTCTGACATAATTCCATAATAGGCCCAATAAATTCATCAGGTGTCATAATTGCAGCACGTACATAAGGCTCTTCTATACGTGTAATTGTTGTTGGATCTGGCAGTAAAGCTGGGTTATCTATTTCAATCATAGAACCATCACTTAAATAAACGTTATAGATTACAGATGGTGCTGTTGCAATCAGATCAAGGCCAAATTCTCTTTCTAATCTTTCTTCTATAACATCCATATGTAATAAGCCAAGGAAGCCACAACGGAAACCAAATCCTAAAGCCTGAGATGTTTCAGGTTCATAAACAAGTGAAGAGTCACTTAATGCAATCTTTTCAAGTGCTTCACGCAAATCTTTATATTTCGCATTGTCAATTGGATAAAGACCACAATAAACCATTGGATTCATACGACGATAACCTGGTAATGGCTCGGTCGCTTTATTTTCAAGAGTTGTAACTGTATCACCAACATGAACATCAGAAATAGACTTAATACTTGCAGCAATCCATCCTACTTCACCTGTTACTAACTCATCTTTCTTCACTTCACGAGGTGTATGAACACCACATTCCACAACTTCATAATCTGCGTTGCTCGCCATAAAATGAATATGATCACCTACTCTGATCTTACCTTCCTTGACACAAACAAGAATAATAACGCCTCTATAAGCATCATAGAAAGAATCAAAGATTAAAGCCTGAGTCGGTGCATTAATATCACCACTAGGTGCAGGTACTTTATTAACAATCTCCTCTAATACCGCTTCAACATTTAAACCTGTCTTAGCTGAAATACGAGGTGCATCATCTGCTGGAAGACCAATTAATTCTTCCACTTCTGCAGCAACTCTATCTGGATCAGCGCTAGGTAGATCTATTTTATTAATAACAGGAAGAATTTCCAAATTGTTATCTAATGCAAGATAAACATTTGCAAGAGTCTGCGCTTCAACACCCTGAGCGGCATCTACTACTAAAATAGCGCCTTCACAAGCCGCAAGTGAACGTGAGACTTCATAAGAAAAGTCAACATGGCCAGGTGTATCTATAAGATGTAAAAGATAAGTTTTTCCATCTTTTGCTTTATATGTTAAAGAGACAGCATTTAACTTAATTGTAATACCACGCTCTCTTTCAAGTTCCATATCGTCAAGCAGCTGATCTTTCATATCTCGATCTGCTACAGTACCAGTTAATTGTAAAATTCTATCAGCAAGAGTACTCTTACCATGGTCAATATGTGCAATAATTGAAAAGTTTCTAATAAGTGACTGATCAACCATAAATAAACCTCCTTATTTCTCAATAGTCAGCGGTTTTTGAAGTTCTTTGAGCTTCTCATCAAGAAGTTCGAAAGACTCTGCACGTACAGTCATGACACGATACCCTTTATATTGGGGCTTATCTTCAAGATTACTCAGTCTTCCTCTTATTGCAATGACACTGCCAGCATGACAAGTATCATTAATCATTTCCGCTAAACCTTTCCATAAGATTATAGGAATCAGATCATAATCCCTACATCCTTTTATCTCATCAAAAGGACGATACACCTGAAGATGGATTAAAGCATCCTTTCGATAATTATTGATAATTTCATAATCAGGCATCTGAGCAATTCTGCCCACTAGAAATACATGATTATACATATAAAAATCACCTCCTCCAAAAGACTTGTTTTAAGAAGAAGGTGAATACGGGTTAAATAGAATTATTTCTTATATACAAAAGCGATAGCAATGCCACCATCGTGTGCAATAGAAATGTCTGCATCCTCATCATTCAGATAAGGGCTTCCGTCTTCATGATTCAAAATGACAATATCGTGAAATGAAATACCACCGATGCCTAGATGATTGGCTTTTAAATAAGCTTCCTTTGCCGCAAAGCGACCACCGAGATATTCTCTCTTACGTTTTTCAGTTGGAAATGATTGAAATATTTCATATTCTGCATCTGCTAAAATATGACGTACAAAACGTTCATTGTCAACATCTAAACGAGAAAGTTCAACAATATCAACACCAATTCCCATTAATCTTCAAACTTCTTTTCATAAAGATTCATGAGTTCATCATAGCTCATATCATCATTGATTTCATCAATCAAAGAGTCTTCATTCTCCATGTCATGTTTGAACTTACCTGTTCTCTCTTCAACAATTTTGAGGTTTTCTTGTGATTCAAGTGTCAAAGTAGATAAATTCTTCAAGCGGTTTTCCACAGAATCAATGACTTCACCGCTTTCTTTCTTGACTGTCTTTTCTACTTTCTTTGCCTTTTTCACTACAGGTTTTTCTTCTTCAATTCCCTGAGCACCATAAAAAGGACTTAGTACAGGTACCACATCATCCTCACGTCTTTTTATTTTTTTCTTAATTAATGGCTTTTTTTGTGGTGCAGGATTGTTAGATTCCTGCACTCCGTTCATTGGAGAGATGATCTGACTCATGACATATTCTTGCTTTTTTGGCTTCTTAGGTTCTGCTGTTTTCTTAACAACAGGTGCCTTTTCTTCTACTTTCTTTTCTTCGACTTTCTTTTCTTCGCTATAGATCATAGGCTCACTGAATTTTTCTTTACGACGCTGTTCAATCACAGGATCCACATGAGGTGGTTCCTCTTTCTTTACAGTATCATCAAGATCCATATCCTTGCCCATAAACCAATCTGTAATTTTCATATTCAACCCACACTTTCTTTTTTTAAATTGAATCAATAAAAGACTGAACTTCCTCCTCTGTCTTTCTTAATTTCGATACAAATCGACCTAATTCCTCACCCTTGTCATATGCAACAAAAGAAGGAATACCTAAGATTTTTAATTCAATACATAAATCAAGCATATCATCTCGATTTATATAATAGAATCGATATGTTGAATTATTTTCAACAATATGTTCTATATAAGTTTTCATATAAAGACAATCTGGACACCAATCTGTAGAAAATACGATAATACTTCTATTTTGGATAGCTTCTTCAAATTCCTTTAAAGAATGCAGTTTGATGAGTTTATCCATTCTTTTCTCCAAAATCAATATCAATTCTATAGATTGGTCCAAATGGTGAGAATTTCTTTTCATACTCAGTCATCACGTTGTCCTCATATCCTTCACTATGATGAAGATCTAAACATACATCATGAAAACAAACACCATAATTATTCATAGAAACAAGTGAATATTCAAAGAATGGACGATTGTCTGTCTTAAAGATTAAATGTCCTTTTTCCTTAAGAATATTCTTATAGACATCAAGGAATGAAGCATAAGTTAATCTTCTCTTTAAATGTCTCTTTTTAGGCCAAGGATCACTGAAATTTAAATAAACTGTATCAATTTCATTTTCCGCAAACACTTCACCAAGTACTGCAGCATCTTCCTTCATAAAACGGAGATTTGGCAAAGCCTCCATTTCAAGATATTTCTTAACTGCGATAGTTAAAACTGTAGAATATTTTTCAATACCAATATAGTTGATATCTGGATTTCTTCTCGCATTTTCGATAATGAAATCACCTTTTCCCATTCCAATTTCAATTGCAATAGGATTGTTATTTCCAAACACCTCGTGCCACTTACCTAAGTGATCACGTGGATTAATAAAAACTAAATCTGCCTGCTCTTCTAAAAAAGGCATGGCATCAGGATTATTTCTTAATCTCATAAAACCTCCATATCAATGTTATTATATCATAAAACGTTATAGTATGCTATTAATTTCCTCATCTGTAAGTGGTCTGTAATGACCTAATTTTAAGTTCTCATCTAATTTCAATTCACCCATGCTAATACGTTTCAAATAGACAACTTCTTTACCACATGCCTGAAACATTCTTTTAACCTGATGGAACTTACCTTCATAAATGGTAACTTCACACTCACTTATTTCATCACTATTGATGATATTTAAATAGGATGGCATACATGTAAAATCTTCTAAAGGAATACCTTTAGTAAATGCATTAACATCTCCTATTCCAAGTCTGCCTTTGACCTTGACATAATAAGTCTTAGGGACATGTGTTCTAGGAGAAAGAAGACGATGTGCCAATTGTCCATCATTGGTAATTAATAACAGACCTTCAGTGTCTACGTCTAATCTTCCTACTGGAAACAATCCTGGATGATATTCTTTAATCAAATCAATAACTGTAGGGTAAACATTATCTTCTGTCGCACTTACATAGCCATCAGGCTTATTTAGCATATAATAAACATACTTAGAATAATTGATTTTTTCATCACCTACATAGATTTCATCCTTTTCAGGATCTACATGTGCACCTGATGATCTTATTTTTTTACCATTTGAAGTAACCAGGCCATCTTTTAAAAGCTGCTTAACATCTTTTCTTGATCCATATCCACAATGAGCTAGTAATTTATCAATTCTCATTTTTCACCTCAAAACAATAACTATATGACTCACCAGACTGAGATTTTTTTGTATCAAATTCGATTAAAACTTTTAGAGTTTCTTTTTTCTTCACTCTGCCTGATAAAGTAATACCTTTATAAATATTCTTCTTTTTATCAACAATTCCAGGAATCATAGAATATGTTTCCTTATCAAAATAGCCAATAGTCGGCTGATAATCATCTAAACATGATGGACTATATGAAATAGCTTTAATATTATACATATTTTGTTTTGGCTCATCTATAAGCATTTCATAGCGATAGCCTTCATTAATTTCTGTATAATACAATTTTATATTCATTTTATCAGAATAATTATCGATTTTCTTAGTTTTTTTGGTATATAACAAATCTTCTTTGTATTTTTTTAATACATCATCTGAAATATCAGAATCTTTTGTCTTTGTTCCACATGCTGTCATCAACAAACATAGTATAACCAATAACAACTTTTTCATTGCAATACCTCCTATCGTTAAAAAATTATAACATTCTCATCTATATTCCGTAAACAATAAATAAAAAAAAGAAGGCAAATTTTTGCCTTCTTACTGAAATATTTCAACTGCAAATTCGCAAGTGAATGTTTCATCCTTCTTTAATTCTACAGCACTTTCTTTATCCTTGAATTCTCCATCAAAATCAACATAATCTGTATGTCCAACCCATGGTTCAATTGCAAGTAAGCCGCCTACATGAGAACTTGTCCATAATCCTAAATGGTCAAATCCCTTCATATAGAAATTCAAACTCTTATTATTTGTAAGAGATTTTAGAGATACATAATGAGATTTAAAATGAGGGACAACAACAGCATCATTATTAAACATTGCTTGACGTACAAAGAAATGACGTTCATGATCAAATAATGGTCTTGTTTCATGAGACATACCTTTTCTTGCTACATCAATTACTTTCTGTTCCACTGTTTCTGGCTGTTCAAATTCAATGTAATAATCATTTGCATCCTCTCCTTCAATAAACGGACATGCAAAGGCTGGATGTCCACCAATCTGGAAATAGATAACTTCTTCATTATGGTTCTCTACTCTAAATTCTGCTTTAAGCTTATTATCTACTAAAGTATAAGTCACATATAAATCAAACTCATAAGGATACATCTTCTTAATTTCATCACTAGAAGATAAATGGAAAACAACATGTGTTTCATCATGTTCATAAACTTCATATTCTGTGTTTCTAGAGAAGCCATGCTGATTCATATGATATTCTTTACCATCAATACGACAAGTTCCATTCTTTAATGCCCCAACAATTGGAAATAGAACAGGTGCACTATGTCCCCATAAACAAGGATCCTGCTTCCACATATAGTTGATGCCATCCTGCATGCCAATAATTTTTGAAATTTCAGCTCCTTTAGGGTCAAACTGGGCTTCTAAATATTCATTTTTAATTGTAATCATAACTATCCTCCGATTTTAGTTTCACCATTTAAGATAACTCTATGAATATTGATATCATCATCAATAAAGATCATATCAGCAACGCATCCTTCTTTAATACGTCCATAATCATTAAGTCCTAAATGATCCGCTGCATTCTTTGTTGCATATCCAACAGCTTCATATAATGGTAAATCAAGATGTTTATATGCATTTCTTACACACTGATTTAAATTTGCTGTAGAACCAGCAAGATTTCCTGACTTTAAGCGCGCTTGACCATCTTTTACATATACTTTCTGATTACCTAATTCATAAATTCCATCAGGAAGCATTGCAGCTTCTAATGAGTCAGTAATAAGAATCAATTTATCTGCACCCTTCATTTTTGAAAGAATTTTAGCAGCTGGGAATGAAACATGAATACCATCAAGAATTAATTCAGCATATACTTCATCATGAAGCATAACAGCACCTACAACCCCTGGATCTCTATGTTTTAATGGAGTCATCGCATTATATGTATGTGTTCCTGAAGTGGCTCCAGCTTCAATACCTTTTACTGCTTCTTCATAAGTCGCATCAGTATGTCCCATAGAAACAACAACATTCTGCTCTCTTAAATATTTAATCAAATCAAGAGCGCCATCAATTTCAGGTGCTAAAGAAATCTTTTTAATAAAATCAGGATGATCACCTGCAAAAGATAAATAATTTTCTACTGTAGGGGCAATCATACACTCTTCTGGCTGCGCACCTTTATATTTCACACTAAAGAAAGGACCTTCTAGGTGCATACCTAAAATTTTAGCACCTTCTACCTTATCCTTATTATCATATCCTGCCGCAATAGCCTTTTTGATATCCTCTGCTGGCATGGTCATAGTTGTAGGCAGGAAGCTGGTAACACCTGTCTTAAGTTCTGAAACAGAAATATTGTTTAAATCCTTGAAAGTAGCATACATTGTATCACTGCCATTACGTCCATGAGTATGAACATCAATCATACCCGGTGCTACGTATAAACCTTCTGCATCAATCACATTTTCATCAGTAGGTATACGATCACTTACCTCTGTAATCTTTCCGTCTTCAAAAAATACATTTAATTCCTTTATAGAATTTTCTAAAATCACTTTACCATTTATAATTACGTTTTTCATATAGAAATCCTCCTTTACATATTATAGCACAGTTTTATCGTATATTGAAATTATACAGATTTTTATGAGTATATATTATTATATTTCAGTAAAAAAAAGAGAACCTCTTAAAGAGGCTCAATCTTAGTGTAAGTTCTTGATCAATTCTTCAATACGATTACCATATTCAAGAGATTCATCTACCTTGAAAATAAGTTCAGGACATTTTCTGATTTTTAATCTTCTTGCAAGCTGTGAACGAATAAAACCTTTACATCTATCTAATGCCTGTAGACCTTTACCCTGGTTCTTCATGAATGTCACATAAACCTTAGCCACTGACATATCATTAGAGCAGCTTACTGAAGTGACAGTACACATACGTAAAGCTGGATCTTTTACTTCATCACGAAGAATTAATGATAATTCCTTCATGATATAATGATTCATTTTATCAATCTTTAATGAAGCCATAAATTAACCTTCAACTTCCTGCATAACGTATCCTTCGACAATATCGCCTTCTTTGATATCGTTATAGTTTTCAATTGTAAGACCACATTCATAGCCCTGATTGACTTCCTTCGCATCATCCTTGAAACGCTTTAATGAAGCAAGTTTACCTTCATATACAATAATACCTTCACGAATCAATCTGATACCACAATCTCGCTTAATAGAACCATCTGTTACATAACATCCAGCAATATTACCAACCTTAGAAACCTTATAAATTTGTCTTATTTCTGCCTGGCCAGTAACAACTTCTTCCATCTCAGGAGCAAGCATACCTTTCATAGCTGCTTCAATTTCTTCAACCATCTTATAGATAACCTGATGTAAACGGATTTCTACACCTTCTTCATCTGCTTTACGACGAACATTAGCATCTGGTCTAACATTGAAACCATAAATAATAGCCTTTGATGCACTTGCTAGAAGAATATCTGATTCAGAAATAGCACCAACAGTAGAACGGATAACATTTACTCTAGCGCCTTCTACATTAATCTTTTCTAATGAACTCTTAACTGCCTCTGCAGTACCATTTACGTCAGCCTTAACAATAATATTTAAGTCAACAACTTCACCAGATTTCATCTGAGAGAACAAATCATCAAGACTCATAGCTGAAGTAGAATTTCTTTCTTCTTCAATCTTCTTCTGAGCACGTTCTTCACCAACATGTCTTGCTTCTCTTTCAGTTTCAAATACCATGAACTTGTCACCTGCTTCAGGCACATCATTTAAACCAGTAATTTCTACTGGAGTAGCAGGACCTGCCGCCTTGATTTCACGTCCACGATCATCAACTAACTGTCTAACACGACCATAAGTTGCACCAACTACAATTGGGTTACCACTTCTTAAAGTACCATTCTGAATTAATAAAGTCGCAACTGGACCTCTACCTTTATCTAGACGACCTTCAATAACACTACCATAAGCCATACGCTTTGGATTTGCTTTTAATTCAGCAAGTTCAGCTACAACTGTAACAGTTTCTAATAATTCATCAATACCAATACCCTGTTTAGCTGAAATGTTAACGTAAGGAACATCTCCACCCCATTCTTCAGGCATTAATCCAAGTTCAGAAACTTCTGTCATAATACGCTGAGGGTCTGCACCTGGTTTATCAATCTTGTTAATAGCAACAATAATAGGAACACCAGCTGCAAGAGCATGATCCACTGCTTCTCTAGTCTGAGGCATAACACCATCATCTGCAGCAACCACAATAATAACAATATCAGTAATCATTGCACCACGTGCACGCATAGCAGTAAACGCTTCATGACCTGGAGTATCAAGGAAAGTAATCTTCTTACCCTTAACTGACACCTGGTAAGCACCGATATGCTGTGTAATACCACCAAATTCACCTTCAGCAACTCTTGACTTTCTAATGTGGTCAAGTAATGTTGTTTTACCATGGTCAACGTGACCCATGATAGTAATAACTGGAGGTCTTGGCTCAAGATCCTTAGGATCATCAACAACTTCTAAATCTTCAAAATTAACTTCACTTACAGGAACAATCTTTTTACATTCAAGACCATATTCCATACAAATAAGTTCAACCTGTTCATCATCTAGTGATGAATTGATTGTTACCATTGTACCTAACATGAATAAAACCTTGATAACATTTGCTGGTGTCTGTCCGATTTTCTGAGAAAGTTCATCAACAGTGATGCCTTCTTCATATTCAACTACACCATCAACAATGGCCTTTTCTTCTTTCTTGCTAGGAAAGTTTGAGATCATCTTCTTTTTGTTATTCCCCTTGTTTTTTATGTTTTTCTTCTTTTTTGCCATAAATTACCCTCCTAACTTCGATTTCATACTTTTCGCAAAACCAGCATCAAGGACCACAATCGCCATTCTATTGACTTTACCAACAGAATTAGATAACTCTTCACTTGTGCCAGCAATATAATAATCTACTTGATAATATGTACACTTATCAATATATTTCTTCTTCGTATTGTCACTTGCATCACTCGCAATGAGGACAAGATGTGCTTTACCTGACTGAATAGACTTTAAAGCACTCTCGCCAGTTGCAAGTTTTCTTCCACGCATTGCAAGACCTAACAAAGAGGCAACCTGCTTATTGAGCATAAGTCTTTAGTTCCTCATAGATTTCTTCAGGGATTTCAGCCTCAAGCACTCTATTTAAAATCTTTTTCTTTTTTGCTAGTTCAATAGCATCTAAAGAACGCTTTAAATAAGCGCCACGTCCGTTTTTCTTACCTGTTGGATCTACAGAAACTTCTCCTTCTTTATTTCTAACAATACGAATAAGTTCTTTCTTAGGCAGCTGCTCACCAGTTGCCACACATTTTCTTAAAGGCACTTTCTTCATAAAAGTTCACCTCTAGTCTTTATAATATTCATCATACTGATCATAATCAATATCTTCATCATATTTAGGATCATGATCTGGTTCATCAAAATCATCGTCATAATCAAATGATTCATCATCACCTAAGTCTTCTTCTACCTTATCCTCTACTTCATCCTCTTCAAGAGTTAAAGTAATAGTTTCTTTTTCTTCATCTGCTTCATGTTCTTCCATAGATTTCTTCATCTTTTCAAGAAGTTCCATATCTACTTCAGGCGCATCTAAATCAATACCTTCTTCTAAGATTTCAGATACTGACTTAATATCAATCTTCCAGTTAGTCAACTTAACTGCAAGTCTTGCGTTCTGACCACGCTTACCGATTGCTAAAGATAATTGATCATCAGGTACAACAACTAAAGCAGAATTCTTCGCATGATTTAACTTTACTCTTTCAACCTTAGCTGGAGAAAGAGCATGTGAAATAAATGTAACTGGATCATCAGACCATTCAATAATATCAATCATTTCACCATTTAATTCTTCAACAACATTTCTGACACGATTTCCCTTAGGACCAACGCATGCACCAATAGGATCGATATCAGGATTTGCTGTATAAACCGCAATCTTAGAACGTTCACCTGCTTCTCTGGAAACTGATTTGATTTCTACAGTTCCTTCGAAAATTTCAGGTACTTCCATTTCAAATAAACGTTTAACTAATCCTTCATGAGTACGAGATACACTAATATGAGTACCCTTTGTAGTACGTTCTACTTCACTCACATAAACCTTGACATGTTCACCTTCAACTAAAGTTTCACCAGGAATCTGATCTTTAGATGAAAGGAGAGCACCTGTCTTACCAATGTTGATAATCGCAAATCTTTCTTCTACACGATCAACAGTACCATTGATGATTTCATCAAGCTTATTGATATATTCGTTGTATAACGCTTCTTTTTCAGCTTCTCTGATTTTCTGTCTTAACAACTGTTTTGTCTGAATAGCAGCTAAACGACCAAATTCAGAAATATCAGCTTCTTCAACAACTTCATCCCCAACCTGATACTTAGGATCAATTTCCTGTGCTTCTTCAATAGAATATTCATAATCTTCATCATTTACATCATCTACAACATGATGAGTGATAAAAATTCTAATCTGTCCATCACCATCAATTTTACAATCAACGATTGATTCTGTACCACAATAGTTTTTCTTATATGACTTAGCAAGTGCTTCAGTCAATGCTTCAATTACAATAGCGCTATCAAGCCCTTTATCTTCGATAAGATTTTCAAGAGCTGATTTGTAACCTTTTTCCTTTTTCGCCACGTTTTTTACCTCCTAGAACTTTACAGCGAGTCTGATGAATTTAATATCATCATAATTTATAGTCATTTTCTTTTTTACAGCTTTCACCATATACTGGATCAATAATTCTTTGCCATCAATAGAGGCCAATGTTCCTTCTAGAGAATCGATTCCATTCTGTGGATTCTTCAAATCAATGTGAACATATGAGCCAACATGAGCTTCAACCTGCTCAAAAGTTTTTAATGGCTTTTCAATTCCTGGAGAAGATACTTCAAGATAATACTCGTCCTTGATCAAATCAAGTTCATCTAACTTTTCGCTTACAGCTTCACTGACTGCAACACAAGTATCCATGTCCAGATTTCCATCATTCTTTTCAATGAAAACACGCAAATACCATTCTCCTTTTTCCTTTACATATTCCATGGAATCAAGATGACATTCAAATGAAGCAATAATAGGCAATAAGCCTTCTTTAATTTTCTCTAGCATAGAACCTCCTATTCAATAAATAACGAGAGGGTCTCCCCTCTCGTCTTTTGCTAAATCGAGTATAGCACAGTTAAATGTGTAAGTCAAATAATGTTGAAAAACACGTAAAAAAATTATAGATCAAAGATTGTTAACTGATCACTTTCAGAAAAACCATTTAATACACCCATCTTCTGTAATGTCTCAATATGCGTTCCTGAAAGACGTGTTCTCTTTTTAATATCTTCAATAGAAGTGAAAGGTCTCTCTTTTCTTGCTTCTACAACTGAATCTCCTACTGCATCACCTAGTCCATCAATAGATGTAAATGGAGGAATAATAGCAGTCGGATCATCAGGATTACAAATAAACTTTCTTGAATCAGATTGTTCAAGAGAAATCTTGCTGAACTTCAATCCTCTTTCAAACATTTCTAGTGCAACTTCAAAGACAGTAATCAAGCCTTCTTCTTTGTTAGATGCTTTATGTTCTGCCTTTAATTTCAGACATTCCTGATATTTATCAAAAACAGCTTCTTTTCCTGCAATCAATGTTTCGATATCATAGAAATCACATCGTGTTGTAAAATAAACAGCATAGTATTCTCTTGGGTAATACAATTTCCACCATGCCACACGTATGGCACTTAATACATAAGCAACGGCATGGGCTTTAGGGAACATGTACTTGATTTTCAAGCATGAATCAATATACCACTGTGGCACATTATGCTTCTTCATTAATTCAACATAACCCTTTTGAGGGAATACTTTTGGTGATTTCCCTTTACGTACACATTCCATAATATCAAAGGCATCCTTGTTAGGAAGTCCTTTTTCAATTAAATACACCATGATATCATCACGACATCCAATAACTTCCTGTAATGTACAAGTTCCAGACTTGATCAATGTTTCTGCATTACCTAGATAAACATCGGTTCCATGAGACAAGCCTGAAATGATGACAAGTTCATTAAAGCTAGTTGGGTGCGTCTGTTCAAGCATGCCACGGACAAACTTCGTACCAAACTCTGGTAATCCTAAAGCACCTGTCTTGCAGTTAAGGAATGATAAATCACAGCCCAATGCTTTTGAACTATTAAATAAGCTCATAACCTTCTGATCATTTGTAGGAATAGACTTTGGATCTACACCTGTCATATCCTGAAGCATACGAATAACAGTTGGATCGACATGTCCCAAGATATCAAATTTTAATACGTTATCATGAATCTTATGGAAATCGAAGTGAGTTGTACGCCATTCCGCATTCACATCATCAGCTGGATACTGATAAGGTGTAAAGTCAAATACTTCCATATCATTTGGGATAACGATAATACCACCTGGATGCTGACCAGTTGTACGTTTAACACCTGTACATCCGTTGGCTAATCTTTGTAACTCAGCACTACGAATATTATCTTCTAAACCTAAATTCTCCGCATATGCCTTTGCATATCCATAGGCTGTCTTTTCTGCAACAGTAGAGATAGTACCTGCTCTAAAGACATGGTCTTCACCAAAAATCGTCTTTGTATAAGCATGCGCCTTAGGCTGATACTCACCAGAGAAGTTTAAGTCAATATCTGGGACCTTGTCGGCATTGAATCCTAAGAATGTTTCGAATGGAATGTTATGTCCTTCACCCTTCATCTTATGTCCACATACTGGGCAGTTCTTATCAGGTAAATCATAACCATCTGCAATAACACCTTCATCTAAGAATTCATTGTGTTTACAATGTGGACAGATATAATGAGGCGCCAATGGATTAACTTCTGAAATTCCCGCCATAGTGGCCACGAATGATGATCCTACAGAGCCTCGAGACCCTACAAGGTAACCTGCTTCATTAGATACTCTTACAAGTTCTGAAGCGATAAAATAAATAACGGCGAATCCGTGCTTGATGATATTGGACAACTCTTTTTCAAGTCTTGCTGACACAATTTCAGGTAAGACTTCACCATAAGTTGCATGTGCATTCTTATTACATAATTCTCTTAACTTCACATCTACATTTTCAATAGAAGGAGGATATAGTCCTTCTCTAGTGACAATAATATCGTCGCCAATCATATCAGCTACCTTATTAGTATTCGTGACAACATATTCATATGTTTCTTCATCACTTAAATAAGGGAAGCATTCCAACATTTCATCTGTCGTTCTTAAATAAACATCTGGTGTTAAAGCACGTGGATTATTTCTCACAAAAAGCGGATGAGGCTTACCATTAATCTGAATCTTAGAGTTAGTAATGAAAACTTCACGATAGACCTTATCTCTCTTATCTAGAAAGTGAACATCACCTGTTGCACAGATAAGTTTCTTTTCTTCCTTCGCAATTTTGATAATACGCTTATATATTCTTTCTATATCATCAATGGAATCATATTTACCACGATCGACAAGATACATAGCATCTTCTAAAGGCTGTATTTCAATATAATCATAGAATTTAATTTCTTCTCTTAATTCTTCTTCATCTCTTGTAGAAGCTATTTCAAATACTTTTGAATTGACACAGCCACTACCAAAAAGAAGTCCCTCACGATAAAATTCAAGTTCACTTCTTGGAATACGATCACATTGATGGAAATACTTTGTATTCGCAATAGAAACAAGTCTAAACATGTTTTTTAATCCCTCTGGTGTTTTCGCAAGAACACACATATGATAAGGGAAAGCATGTTTATAGCTTTCTTCAATTTCTATATCATTGATTTCATCTATTGTTTTAAATCCCTTTTTAATCAAATCCTGAAGCATGACATTAAAAGAATGGCTTAATACTTCAGCATCATAGTCCGCACGATGGGCTGCTTCTGTATCATAAGGAATATGATAAAAACGACAGACAGCACCTAGTCGATAAGAACGCTGTAATGGAATCAAACGTCTAGAAAGAGGTAATGTATCAATCCAAGGATTACTAATAGGACTTTTTCCCATACGTTCCAAAGCTTTATCAAGCATACCAATATCAAAACGTCCATTATGTGCAATTAATAGATCATCTCCAAAGAACTCCATCAAACGAGGCATGAACTCTTCAATTGTAGGAGCATTTCTAATATCTTCATTAGTAATAGATGTTAGTTCTGTAATCTTCTTAGAAATAGGTTTAGGAGATTTAATAAATGTCTGTAATCTTCCTACCTCTAAACCATTCTTTATCTTAACAGCACCTATTTCAGTAATATAGTCATCAATCTGAGATAAACCTGTAGTTTCTAAGTCGAAAGAAACATAAGTCAAATCATTGAGCTTTAAACCATTAGCATTGAATACACAATCAAAATGTGTATCAATCATATTCATTTCAACACCATAGATCATCTTTAATTTGTCTCCCGCAGCTGCCTGGGCATCAGGGAATGATTGTACATTACCATGATCAGTAACAGCAATAGCTTTCATACCCCATTCACTGGCTCTTTTTATATAGGAGCCTACACTTGCAATACCATCCATGGTAGACATATTAGAATGACAATGAAGTTCTACACGCTTCTTCTCTGCTTTATCCATGCGTGCTTTAGGAGCTGGAATAATTTCTATCTCAGTCGCAATAATAACCTGTTCTCGTGCAAAGCTATCATATTCAAAAGTACCTTTAGCACGAATCCATTTATCACCTTTTTTCAATTGCTGCATTTCTTCTAGTGTATTACGATTCTTATTTTCAAATCTCTTAATCATAATACTATCAGAATAGTCAGTCACAAGAAGTGTCTGGATGTGTTTACCGCTTTTCACCTGTGTTGTTTCTTCCTGGAAACAATATCCCTGTACAGTCACTTCACGCATGGTGTTATCTAACTGACTGATCTGAGTCATTACATATTCTTTCTTATAACGTTTATAGTTACCTGCTGGCTTAGAATATGAAGGTGCAGGTGCTTCATTCATTGCTTCATTGTATTTTTCTAAAGCACTTGAATCAATATGCACCCCTTTGTTTTCTTCCATCTTTGCAATCGTCTGCTGATAATCATGATTGTCTTTATCTACTTCAGCTCTTAGATCAATATCAATACCAAATCCTGATAGTAAAGAACGCATTTCAGGAAGCTGTGTCTTAATTGAATCACATTGAATATGATTAACAGTATGCAAAGTTAAAACATCACCCTTTAAATCTAAATCTTCTTTAGTCATCCCCTGCATTTCTGGTACATTTCCTAGTAGTGAATGCATAATATACTCACTATATTCAATTACATCTTCCTTTTTAAAATGATTTAATGTTGTTTCAAAGAGAAATTCACATGGATAAGGAAATAAGTGCTGTGCTTCTTTTAAAGCCTTTACATTACTAAGAGGCATTAATTCAGGTGAGCTAATATAAAAGGTATAACGGCTATCATTATGGACTACAACTCTTGTAATATCAGCATGAGAAAAAGCCTGATTCATTTCTATATGTAATTGTTGTAATAAAATACTTAATTTGTTCATAAAATCACCTTTAAAAAAGGAACCGAAGTTCCTTTACTGGAATAATCGCAGCAGATCCTGATAAGTTACTGCAATCATGAGACCAAATACAAGTGCGAGACCAAGCACCTGCAATGCATATTTCACTTTCACAGGAACTTCCCTATGAATAATACCTTCAATAAGTGAAAGAATGGCTTGATATCCATCTAAACCTGGAATAGGCAATAGGTTGAAGATACCAATATTCACAGATAACATAGCCACTAAATAAAGAAGTGTCGTAATTGAACCAGATTCTCTCACTTGTGAAGTCACTTTATAAATACCAACTGGCCCAGACATCTGCTTAATAGTAGCTGCAAAGTTAACTACAAGCTGTCCAAGCGCATTGAAAATTGCAGTAGACATCTCACATAATTGTTTAGATGTATAACTTAATGCCTCAGTCACACTCATTCTTCGAGTTACCTGCATGAAGCCAAGTACATAGCGTCCTTGTTCTTCATTATAAGGTGTTACAGTTTTAATAACGATACTATCTTTGCCTCGTCTAACAGTAATATCCAATGTCGCATTTTTAGATTCTATCTTTAATGCCTTCTTAGTCATATCATTATGAAGGTCTTCATAACTTGCCACTGCATAAGAAACACCTGTCTGTTTACATTCAATATTAGTGATGACATCACCTTTTTTAAAGCCATACTTCGTTGCAGAACCATTTTCTACAAGTGAACCTACTTCACAGCGATTTACGTTGATCTGTCCGCCTGTGAGATTTGCAGATAACATGATAACAAGCGCAAGCATAAAGTTCATGAAGACACCTGCAAGCATAATAATAATCTTCTGATAAGTCTTCTTGCCCTTTAATGTACGATCCAATGGAACATCCTTAAATTCTTCATTATCTTCCTGATCTGCTTCTCCTGCCATAGATACAAATCCACCTACTGGCAAAGCACGAATCTGAAATTCTGTTTCTTTTCCTTTTTTACCAAAAATTTTTGGACCCATACCAATGCTAAATGCACCACAATAAACCTTAAAGAATTTAGCTGCAATAAGGTGTCCTAATTCATGTATTACTATAATTCCTGTAAGAATAAGCAGGAATACTAATATATTAATTAAAGTCTGCATCTTATAAACCTACTCTCTTTCTTACAAAAGCTCTTGCATCTGCATCTATCTTAATTAATTCATCAAGAGTTGGATTTTCTACAACATTATGTGCATTCATTGCATCTTCAATCAAATCTACAATTTCTAAGAACTTAATCTTTCCATTGCGGAATAACTGATTGGCTTCTTCGTTGGCACCATTGAATACACAAGGCATACTTCCACCCTCTCTTCCTGCACGATAGGCAAGAGGTAATGCTTTAAATCTTTCAGTATCAGGCTTATAAAAATGAAGTGTTCCTATATCTGACAAAGAAAGTCTTTTACTATTCATTAAAGGTATTCTATGAGGATATGTCAGTGCATATTGAATAGGTAGACGCATATCTGGCGTTCCTAACTGACCAATTACAGCTGTATCTGTACATTCAATCATAGAATGAACCACACTTTCAGGATGAATTAAAACTTCAATATCATCATAATCTACATCAAAAAGCCATTTTGCTTCCATGACTTCTAATCCTTTATTAACTAAAGTCGCACTATCAATGGTAATTTTAGCACCCATACTCCAGTTAGGATGATTTAAAGCCTGTTCAACAGTAGCATCTTTCAGTTCACTTAAAGACTTATCTCTAAAACTTCCACCACTGCATGTTAAAAGAATTTTAGAAATCTCTCTTGGGTATTCTCCATGCATTGACTGGAAAATAGCACTATGTTCACTATCTACTGGTAATAATTGAATATTATATTCTTTTGCAAGAGGAATAATAATATGACCTGCAACAACTAAAGTTTCTTTATTAGCAAGTGCTATATCTTTACCCGCCTTAATTGCCTCAATAGTTGGTAATAGTCCAGCAAATCCAACAATCGCATTAAGAACGATTTCAGATTCTTCTAATGTGCTGATTTGAATTAATCCTTCCTGTCCTAGATAGAAATGACGGTCTGGATATTTTTCAGTTAGATAATCGAAATCTGCCTGTTCTAGTACGCAGATATGTGCAACAGGAAGCTGACTCATGATTTCTTCTAATTTCTTGATATTATGACCCGCTGACATGGCCACAATCTTGAATTCATCTGGATGTCCCAATACAACATCTAGTGTCTGTGTTCCAATAGAACCAGTAACACCAAGTACTGTAATATTTTTCATAAACTACCTCCTAAATTAGAGTAATGTAAGTAGAAATCCAAGAATCATGGAGTTAAAGATAATTGAATCAAAACGATCCAATACCCCACCATGACCAGGGAAAATCTGGGAATAGTCTTTTACTTCAAAAGTTCTCTTGATAGAGCTGAATGTTAAATCGCCAATCTGCCCAGTTGTTGCAAGCACAAAGCTCATTAAAGCAAGATGAGTCAATGGGTAAGGAATATGCATAAAATAAGCATAAGCAAGAGCTAATAATCCACCACATACAATACCACCAATAGAACCCTCAATAGTTTTCTTAGGTGAAAGACGTGGATTTAATTTATGTTTACCAATCGCACGGCCAACAAAATAAGCAAATGTATCAGCTCCAAGAGTTGCAAGTGCTAAGAAGATAACATATCTTAGATCAAGAGCTGTTCTAAAATAATAAACAGCATGAAGACCAAGGGCAACTAAAGTAGCACTTGTGAAATAATAGGAAATTCTTAAAAAAGGCATACCTGCATCAAAAATTCCACAAGTTAATAAAACAACCATATAGATTACAATAAACATATTAGAAACAAGTAATCCTTTTGAAAAGAATAATGATCCTAAAATATAAGCACCTAATACAATGTATAAATAAAAATGAGGTTTAGGTTCTTTTGTAATAGATAGTAATTCATATGTGGCCATTACTCCAATAAAAGCCATGAGAATTTTAAAAGGTATACCACTTACAATAACGCATGGTAAAAAAAGTACAACTAATACAATCGCTGTTATGATTCTTTGTTTCATTATTTTACGCCTCCATAACGACGGTCTCTATTCTGATACTTCCAGATGCATTCATGTAGTTTTTCCGCATTAAAATCAGGCCAATATGCTTCATCAAAAATAAATTCAGCATAACTAAGCTGCCATAATAAGAAGTTAGATAAACGGCACTCACCACTTGAACGAATCATTAAATCAACAGGTGGTAATTCTTTAGTCATTAAATGTGACTCAAAATAATCTTCTGTAATATTATCCAGGCTCACTTTTCCTTCTTTATATTCTTCACAAATTGTTTTAGTAGCTTCAACAATTTCATCACGACCACCATAGATGAATGCAAAGACAAGTTTTAAACCTGTATTATCTTTAGTCTTTGTGATTGCATCATTAATAATATCCTGCGTTTCCTTTGGAGCTAGTTCTAAATGACCTATTGTCATAATACGAACATTATTATCCATTAATTCCTGAAAATAAAGAGAAAAGAATTCTTTAGGCAACTTAAAGATATAATCTACTTCACTCTGTTCTCTCTTGAAGTTTTCAGTAGAAAAAGCATAAACAGTCATGGCTTTTACACCTAAGTTATTCGCTTCTAAAGCAAGATTTCTTATTGTTTTAGTTCCTTCATGATGGCCATATGTTCTAGGCATTTTTCTCTTTTTAGCCCATCTTCCATTTCCATCCATAATAAATGCGATATGTGCTGGGATGCGATCCATATCTAATGTATATTTTTCTTTTCTTTTAAAAAGCATTATAATCACCTCATAAACCGTATTATAGCATAGTGCACTACATTTTCAAACAATCAAAAAAGGAGGACTTTATGAATCCTCCTTTAAATGGCATTAAACTGTCATTAAATCCTTTTCCTTTTCTTTAGCAATCTGGTCAATCTTCTTAACAAATTCATTTGTTAAATCCTGAACATCTTCCTTACCTGCTTTTACTTCATCTTCAGTTTCGCCAGTTTTTTCAACATCAGTATTTGCATTTCTTCTGATATTTCTTAAAGCAACCTTAGCTTCTTCAGCAAGTTTATTCACCTGCTTAACCATTTCTTTTCTTCTTTCTTCAGTTAGAGGTGGAATAACGATACGAATTACAGTTCCATCGTTCTGTGGAGTTAAACCTAAATCAGACTGATAAATACCATGTTCAATATCCTTCATAGAATTCTTATCATAAGGCTTGATTACTAACTGACGACCTTCTACAACTGAGATACCTGCTACCTGATTTAAAGGAGTTGGTGAACCATAATATTCAACCATAACTCTATCAAGCATGCTTGGGTTAGCACGTCCTGTTCTAATATTAACTAATTCATTAGAGAAAGCTTCTACAGATTTCTCCATCTTTTCTTTTGCTTCTTCAAGTACTAATTCTACCATTATTATTCTCCCTTTGAAATAATTGTACCCGCTACTTCCTGTTTACATGCAAGCGCAATATTTCCTTCTTTCTGCATATTAAATACACTTAAATCAATATTATTGTCTTTACATAAAGTAATAGCTGTCTGATCCATGATTTTTAAATCTTTATTAAGAACATCTAAATAAGTTAACTTATCAAACTTAACAGCATTTGGATCTAACTTAGGGTCAGCTGAATAAACACCATCTACACCATTTTTAGCCATCAAGATAACATCTGCATGAATTTCAGCAGCTCTTAATGCAGCTGTTGTATCAGTTGTGAAATATGGGCTACCAGTTCCAGCTGAGAAAATAACAATACGACCTTTTTCAAGATGACGTACAGCTCTTCTTCTGATATATGGTTCAGCAACTTCCTTCATATCAATTGCAGTCATAACACGTGTTTCAAGACCAATTGATTCTAAGGCATTCTGCAATGCAAGACCATTCATAACAGTTGCAAGCATACCCATGTAATCAGCGCTTGCTCTTTCCATACCCATATCAGCACCAGTCTTACCTCTCCAGATATTACCGCCGCCACAAACAATCGCAATTTCAACACCAAGATCTTTTGCATCCTTGATCTGTTCTGCGATATCTTTAACTACAATAGGATTAATGCCAAAGCCCTGATCACCAGCCAGAGCTTCACCACTTATTTTTAATAAAACTCTTTTATAATTCATATGAATCTCCTTCTGTAAAATCTACAAATTAATTATAAATAGAATTAACTTTATAGTCAACAGTGAACTAATGAGACAAAAAATACTCTTTAAGAAAAAACTTCCTGTTCAAATGTTCAGGAAGTCATTTATATCTATGAATTACTATTCTTTGGTAAGATTAAATTTAATATAATTGCAGTAATAGTCGCAAGTACAACTGGAGATTTACCAAAGATAGTTGTAACCCAAGATGGGAATGTAGCAAGTGCTGCGTTCGCTTGAGTAACACCCATACCTAAAGCAACAGCTAAGCCAACAACTGTTGTGTTTCTGAAATCCATAGGATGAGATGCAATAAGTTTAATACCTGTCATTGCAATAGAAGCGAATACAGATACAGTCGCACCACCAAGTACACAATAAGGAATTGTAGTTAGAAGTGATGAGAACTTAGGAATAAGGCCAGCAACTAAAATAATACATGCAGCAAGTCCAAATACCTTCTTAGAAACAACTTTTGTAGAACCAACGATACCAACGTTCTGACTATAAGTAGCAGTTGGTAACCCACCAAATAAAGCACAGAAGATATTAGTTAAACCATAAGCAACAATACCACCATTTAATTCTTCATCTGTAGGCATACGATCCATACCACCTGTAGTAGTAGCAGAGAAATCACCAATAGCCTGAATAGAGTTAATAGCGAATAATACTCCTATAGCAACACAGGCTGCTGGATTAAATTTAACACCAAAATGCATAAATTGTGGTAAAGCGAACCAAGACGCATTGGCAACAGCTGAGAAATCCACCATATGAAAGCATAAAGCAATAATATAGCCAACAATAATGCCAATTAAGATAGATGCAAGTTTGAAAATCCCTTTACCATAATGGTTCAAGAAAGTAACAACAGCTAATGTTATAAACGCAATAAGCCAGTTCTGCCAAGAACCATAAGATTTAGAAGCTGCACCACCAGCCATATAATTAATAGCTGTAGGATACAATGATAATCCGATTGAGAATACAACTGTACCAGTAATAAGTGGTGGGAAGAATTTTCTAATCTTTTTTACAAATATACCTACAATAACCGCAACAATACCACCAGCAATCTGTGCACCTAAGATAGTGGCAATATCAAATTCACCAGCAATAGCCTGCATAGTAGGCAAATAAGCAAAACTAATTCCCATAATAACAGGTAAACCTGATCCAATAGAAAACTTCTTTCCTCTTAATAGTGGAAAAACCTGAAATAATGTAGAGATTGCAGACATAGTTAATGCAGCCTGAATCAGAATAACTGAATCACTTGCTGAAAGTCCAGCAACTCCTGAAATAATAATAGCAGGTGCAACACATCCGACAACCATTGCCACAACGTGCTGAAGTGCCAAAGGTAAAGCTTGTAATGTAGAAGGCTTTCCATCAATTTTGAAAAGTTCTTCAGACATACTAGTTTGATCTTTACTCATATTTCCTCCTCGTTTGTATACAAAAAATACAATTCAGATGATAACACGTAAATCTCTAATATGCAATGTATTTATCATTATAAGAAAATAGTAAAAAAAGAAGTACATATTGTACTTCTTCTAAAACCCATAATTATTTTTTAGCAGCAGCCATCTGAGCAGCTACTTCAGCGGCGAAGTCTTCTTCTTTGTGTTCCATGCCTTCACCAACCATGAATCTAGCCATTTCAACAATTTTACCATTTCCTAAGAACTGAGCAACTGTTAAATCAGGGTTCTTAACGAATTCCTGATCAACTAAGCAGATAGCTTTTAATTCTTTATTTAAACGTCCAGCAATCATCTTTTCTACGATGTTTTCTGGTTTAGGTTTAGCTGACTTAGCATTTTCTTCTAAAGCCTGTTTCTTTAATACTTCAGTTTCCTTAGCAATATGTTCTGCTGGGATAGCTGATCTATCGATGAACTGAGGAGCACTTGCAGCTACGTGCATAGCAACGTCTCTAGCCTTTTCTTCATCGCTATCAGCGATCTTAACTAAAGCAGTGATCTTACCACCCATATGAGAGTAAGCACCGAATACTTCGTTATCAGCCTTAGTCATAACAACAAATCTTCTTAAAGATAATTTTTCACCAATCTTACCTGATTTTTCAGCGATTGCAGTAGCAAGGTCTTTACCATCTAATTCAATCTTTAAAGCTGAATCTAAATCAGCTGGTTCATTTGTAACGATAGTCTTTGCAACATTGTTTACTAATTCCTGGAATTCAGCATTCTTAGCTACGAAGTCAGTTTCTGAGTTAACTTCTACTAAAGCCGCCTTATTACCATCAATTACAAATGCAGATAAACCTTCAGCTGCAATTCTATCAGCCTTCTTAGCTGCCTTTGCGATACCTTTTTCTCTTAACCAGTCAAAAGCTTCTTCGATATTACCGTTAGTTGCATCTAAAGCCTTTTTACAGTCCATCATACCTGCACCAGTTTTTTCACGTAATTCTTTTACTAATTTTGCACTAATTGCCATTTGTTTTTCCTCCGTATTTTTATTAAAAAGGAGAAAGCATAATGCTTTCTCCTTTTGATTATGCTTCAGTCTTGTCAGTTCTTGGAGCTTTATTTCTTCTAGGGCCGTTTTTATATCTTGGTCCTTTGTTGTTTTTATTTTCTTCAACGCTTGCAACAGCATCGTTCATTGTTACTTCTTTTTCTTCTTCATCTTTAATGAATGCTACAGTAGTAGGTTCACCCTTAGCTTCGCAGATAGCATCAGCCATAGCAGCAACGATTAACTTAACAGCTCTGATTGCATCATCGTTTGCAGGGATAACATGATCTACTTCATCAGGATCACAGTTAGTATCAACGATACCGAATACTGGGATACCTAAAATCTTAGCTTCAGCAACAGCATTGTGTTCAACCTTTGGATCAACAACGAATAAAGCATTTGGTAACTTCTTCATTTCTTTGATACCGCCAAGATTTCTTTCTAACTTAGCCTTTTCTTTCATAAGAAGAACTGCTTCTTTCTTAGTATACTGTTCTAAGCTTCCGTCTTCTTCCATCTTTTCAAGTTCAATAAGTCTCTTAATTCTCTTCTGGATAGTCTTGAAGTTTGTTAAAGTTCCACCTAACCATCTAGAATTTACGAAATAAGAACCTGATCTTTCAGCTTCAGTCTGAACAGCTTCCTGAGCCTGCTTCTTAGTACCAACAAATAAAACCTTACCGCCCTTTTCAGCGATTTCTTTCATTGCCTGATAAGCTTCATCTAATTTGTCTGAAGACTTCTTTAAGTCAATGATATAGATTCCATTTCTTGATGTAAAGATGTATGGAGCCATTTTTGGGTTCCATCTCTTTGTCTGATGTCCGAAATGAACACCAACTTCTAATAATTTTTTCATTGAAATTACTGGCATGTGTAATTTCCTCCTTTTTGTTTTTTCCTCCACTATTTCTAACATAGCTCACCTGTTAGGCACTCGAACCATGAATCCATAGTGTGTGTATTTCAAACACCATGACATATTACCATAAAATTTAATGAAATACAATAAAAAAAGAGAAGAAATTGAATTCTTCTCTTAAATATCTTTTAAGTCAAAATCATTTGGTTCGATATGGATATCAAATTGTTTATATACGAGATATACTATTGATGCAAATATGAGATTCATAACTAATGTAGGAATAAATCTCATTGTTGTAAACTGAATGATACCAATATAAGTTGAACGCGAAATAAGCATCAACCAATATATTACAAATTCCTTAAACGTAATGATAAGACCTGCATATACTACTGATTCAAAGCATGTAATGTTGTCATTTCTATAAATATATGTTCTTACAAAAGTAATTGCACAATAAATAAGAATATAGACCATTAATGAATTTGAGTAACATACACTATAATAAAGACCGCATGCTGCTCCAAAGAAAAATCTTTCAGATTTATCATGAATCGTAACAGTTAATAATGAAAACATCAACAGCCCAATACAGGGAACAAATGTAAGACCAGAACGATTGATATTAGTTGGAATAAAGAAATTAATCACACTATCAATCAAATAACATACAAACATAATCAGGAAATTCTTGATGATCTGATTATTCTTCATATTAATTAACCCTCTGCACAACTGCTACATAATTTAATGTATCATAGTTAACAGATGGCTTTACAGTAACATATTTACCACTCGCATCATTGCCAGCATTAAATCCTTCCACTTTGCCTACTAAGATACCTCTTGGAGACTTTCCTTTTCCACCCAACCCACTAGTAGTTACATTTAATCCCTTTTGAATCTTATCCACTGTAGATAATAAAGAGACTTTATAAGTTCCAGATTTTACATTATAGCCATTTAATAAACCATAATATATATTATTACCATCCACAATCATCACAGGAAGCTGAACACTGTTATTTTCTGAACAAAGCAATGTCACAGTAGAAGAAATAGTGCCTACTTTAGTAACTGTTCCAATCATTCCTTTAGACGTAATAACAGCCATGCCTTTCTTGATCTGAGAATTAGTTCCCATATCAATCTTCACTTGGTTACTCCATGATTCAGCATCTCTTTCAATAATTGTTGTATATTTTACTTTATAGTCAGTAGGTAAAGATTCAATATTTGTAATTTTCTTCATTTCTGACAATTCATTTGATAATACTTCATTCATCGCAAGTTCACTTGCATAATTATCAAGTGAACGCTTTAATTTCTTATTTTCACGATAAACAAGTTTTAGATCATGATACTCAGTAAAGACATTCTTTACATATTTTACTGGCGCCTTAATAATATAATATTCAGCATTCGCAACTGTATCCTGAAATACACTTGAAAATGGTAGTTCAGTAATACCTGAAACAAGAGCATAAACAGATGTAATAATCAATACTATAGTAATGATAATCATTCTTCTCGTATGCTTGTTTTTCTTCTTTTTATACAATGACATCACCTCGGTGAATACATTATAATATCTCTTTTTGAAAAATGCAATCATAAGGAAAAACAGTTATAAGATTGAAGAATATACCTTCTCTGCTTTAAAGCTATAATATTGATTTCTACCTATTATGATATGGTCTACAATATCCACATTCATCATCTTTCCTAAATCTACTAGTTTCTGTGTCATACTAATATCCTCGCTTGATGGATGCGCATCACCTGAAGGATGATTATGAACACAGATGATACTGACACCATTAAAAGCGAGAGCTTCTCTAAAAATTTCTCTTGCTGATACTATGGACATATTGACACTACCGATAAATAATGTTTTTTCAGCAATTAAACGATTATGATTATCTAAAATCATAATCAAAAAATGTTCCTGTGATAAATAAGACATTTTCGTCTCTAAGTGATAAAAGACTTTTGTAGGACTATCATACACTTCATTTATATTTGTATGATTATTAATTCTCTTAGAGAATTCTAATGCTGCCATAATTCCTATAGCCTTGGCTTTATTAATTCCTTTAAAAGATAATAATTTCGCAAACGTAATAGTATGAAACCCATTCATACCATGTATTTCTCTTAGTATCGTAGAAGATAAATCTAAAACCGACTGCTCTTTATTGCCAGTTCTTAATAATAACGCAAGAAGTTCTTCGTCGGTCAATGATTCTATACCATTCAAGAGTGCTTTTTCTCTAGGCTGAGAAGACTGTTCAAGTCCCTTGATCATAAATATCTGCCACTCAAAATATGATAAAATATACTCACATCGAGATAATGTAAGTTCTCACGAACATTACTTACTATTTCTTCGTGTATGCTTTGGATTGACCGAAATCATATCTATTCACAAGTTCTTGCATACTCCATAGTCATAAATTCCCAAAATAGCCTTCGGTACATACCTACGTTTGCGTTTGTTTATGCAACTTCGTAAGTTTTAGCATCTCTCAGGTTAGTAGAAGCATTAAAATCTCTGTTTTCGATATAACCATAGTCACATTTGAAAATTCTGCAAAGCAACTGCCTTTGA